>DATLWP010000464.1:0-10951 GCA_035576265.1 Candidatus Polarisedimenticolia bacterium | reverse complement strand
ATGACTCGACCTTCATACACGCGCCAGGTAACTGCAACAGCGTTCATACACCACAAACAGGGCAGTTTCGCACGGCGCTAACCCCTATCACTCCAACAACACACGATGGTGCAAAAGCATCGGTAGGCTCCTTCCCAGAATCAAGGTGATTGGCTTTCTTCGCTGTCGGCTCGCATGCCCATCCACGCCCCCCACCACCGACTCACGGCTCCAATTCGCCGCGCAATGCTCCTGGGATGAACCGCGGGTGTTCTGCTTCTATTCCAACCCCTGCTTGATTGCAACAAAAATATGCCGGCAACGAGTCGTGCAGGCAGCCTGCGGTGGAGCCGCGATCGGAGGGCCTTAATCGGCGTTAGTCAAGGTACCGGCTGAACTTCCATGGTCTGATCGATGGCGTAACTTGTGCAGCCGGGAGTCGTAACTGCCGGGCAGCGTGCGATCACTCGGAAGGTTTGTCCGGAGGTTTCGAGTTCGTAGGTATAGCCGTCGCGCCCCGATTTTTTCATGCTCATGGCGCCGCTTGCGCTGAGTTCGTCGAGCGAGGCGTACGACCCATGCTCGGCCTGGTACAAACGCTCGGCCTGCGCGATCGCCACAAGATCATTTTTCACGCCTACGATGTCGATCGTCTGCGCCGGCGTCGCCGCGCCCGGGGACTGCGACTGCGAGAAGTAATACTTGTAGACCAGCCCGGCAATCAACGCTATCGCAAGAAGCCCCACGAGACCGCCCAAACTTCGCATCTATATCTCGCCTCGCTCCGTTGACAGTCTGCGCGTGCCACACTTGCTCGGCGCGCTCTGCCGCGTCGGGTGCCTTTCACCCACGTCGGTTCCCATACGACCACATTTCTTCTCTCGCTCGCAACCGCCGATTGCGCGGCCGTTCGAATCGGGAAACGGCGCCGGTCGCGCTCTGGCTCGCGAGGCGGCTTCCCTTCACCCCCGATCACGGAATCGTCGGCAGGCCATCCCAAGCCCGACAACCCTTCTCTCATCCTCGCGCGTCTAACACCGGCGTGGCCGCCACCAGAGCTCGAGTGGGCTTCTCCTTTGCAATTCGACTCCCGTCCACTAAGATGGTCTGGATGCGACGACCCTGCGGCTGCGTGCGGTTCGGCGGCCCCCGGAATACACCGGAAACTCCGTCGCGCGTTCCCGCGGCGGGAATTCAACCCGATCGCGCTCGGCTGATCGCGCCTCCGGCGCTGCACGCGCTTCGCATCCGCGCAGCTCGGATTCATGGATGAGGGTGATTATGAGACAGAACAGGAGCGCATGGGTTCGGATCAGCGCAATGCTGTTTTTCACGGCGGCGATGGCGGCCTCTCTCGCCGCGCAGCAACCCTCCGCCGAAGTGCACCCGCCAAAACTGGCCTTCACGACTCATACGCTCTCGAACGGCTTGCAAGTGGTCCTGCTCGAGGAACATGCCGTCCCGGTAGTCGATGTCCAGGTTTGGTATCACGTTGGATCGAAGGACGAGCAGCCGGGCCGCACCGGCTTCGCGCATCTTTTCGAGCACCTCATGTTCAAGGGCTCGGCCCACGTCGGGCCGGACGAGCATTCCCGCATCATCGAGGCCGTGGGCGGCTACGACAACGCCGAAACGAACGACGACACCACCAATTTTTTCGAGACCTTCCCGAGCAACTATCTCGAGCGCGTGCTTTGGCTCGAGGCCGATCGCATGGGCAGTCTCAATGTGAACGAAGCCAATTTCGAATCGGAGCGCCAGGTGGTGGAAGAGGAGCACCGCGTCCGCGTCGATAACCAGCCCTACGGTTACCTCGAACAGGACCTGCGGGACGCCGCGTTTACGGTGCACGGCTACCACCACACGCCCATCGGCAGCATCGAGGATCTGAACAAGGCCACCCTGGCGGATGTCCGCGAGTTCCACGACACGTATTACAAGCCGAACAACGCCACGCTTGTGATCGTCGGTGATTTCAATTCCGCCCAAGCGCTCGCCTGGACGAAGAAATACTTCGAAGGCATCCCGCGTTCGGCAAAGCCGATTCCACGGCACGACACGCCCGAGCCCCCGCAAACGGAAGAGCGCGTCGTGAAGAAGTCTTACTCGAACACCCCTCTGCCCGCCGTCGTGATCGGCTATAAGATTCCGGCGCGGTATGCGCCGGACTCCTATCCGCTCGACCTCGCCTCCAACATCCTGGCGGGGGGCGAAAGCAGCCGGCTTTATCAAACGCTCGTCTACAAAGCTCAAATCGCCGTGCAGTCCGCCGGCTTCGGCAATTTCACCGAAGACCCGAACCTCTTCTGGGCCTACGCGGTCATGAACCGGGGGAACACGGCGGAAGAGGGCGAGAAGGCAGTATTGGGCGTCCTCGACGATCTGAAGACCAAGCCCGTCGACCCCAAAGAACTCGAGAAGGCCAAGAACCAGGAAATTTCCGGATTCATACTCGGCCGCGACACCGACGAGGAAAAGGCGGTCGCGCTCGCCGAGGCGACCGTAATCGGGAAGGATCCCGGCCTGGTCAACACGGAGCTCGACCGCTACCTCAAGGTCACACCGGCAGACATCCAACGCGTGGCCGACAAATATTTCGTTCCCCAAGGCGCGACGGTGCTGATCGTCACGCCCGCCGCGCCCGCAACACAGCACGGGCCGGAAGAATAGCCCGCTCTCAGGAGCACGCCAGGAGCACAAATGAAGCGCGCACTCAACCCAACGATCCTCCTGCTGGCAGCGCTCGCGCTCACGCCGGCGGCGGTATCGGCTCAGAAACCCGCGGCGGAAACTTCTCGGCGGAATTCGCCCCAAGATCAAAAGGCCGGCACCGGCATCGTCCCGCCCGGCGTAAAGCTCGTACCGGAAATGCCTCCGCCCGGCGCCCCGCGTCCTTTCAACTTTCCGGAGGCGGCTACCAAAACGCTGGCAAACGGGCTCCGCGTCTTCGTCGTCACCGATCGTAGCCAGCCGGCCGTTGCGGCCCGGCTCCTGATCCTGACAGCCGGAAGCATCCGCGACCCGCAGGAAATGCCGGGCGTGGCGCAAATGACCGCCAATATGCTCACCCAGGGTACGGCGAAGCGCTCGGCGCAGGAGATCGCGGAAGCGATCGATTTCATCGGTGGTTCGCTCGACGCCTCGGCCGGCAGGGATGCCACCACCGTCACGCTCGACGTTGTGAAGAAGGATCTGGATACGGGGCTCGACCTGATGTCGGACGTCGTTTTGCATCCGGCCTTCAGCGCCCAGGAACTCGACCGCCAGCGCCGCCAGCTCCTCTCGAATCTGACCGTACAATATTCGGATCCCGATTATCTTGCCTCCGTCGTGTTCAGCCGCGTGGTGTATGGCGGCTCGCCGTATGGCTGGCCCGCCGAAGGCACGCCGGAAACCGTGGGAAAACTCGACCGTAAGGAACTTGCCGAATTTCACGATGCAAATTACACGCCCGATCAGTCCTTGCTGGCCTTCGCGGGAGACATCACGCCCGAACAAGCTTTCTCCGCGGCGGAGAAATACTTCGGAGCCTGGCCCAAGCGAGCCGTCACGGCGTCCCCGCCCGGGGCGCCCGCCGCTTCCAAAGGAATGCACATCTGGCTGATCGACAAGCCCGACGCCGTGCAGACTCAGATTCGCGTGGGCAAACTTGGGATCCGGCGCGCCGATCCCAATTACATCCCGGTGCTCGTGATGAACCGGATCTTCGGCGGCGGGTACAACAGCCGTCTCAATACCGAAGTGCGTGTCAAGAAGGGCCTCACCTACGGCGCCAACTCCGCGTTCAGTGCGCATCGCTACACCGGCGCTTTTGTGGCCGCCACGTTCTCGCGCACCGCGGCAACGGTCGAAGCGACCGAGTTGGTGGTCCATCTGATCGCGCAGATGGCCACCGGCAAAATGAGCCCGGCGGAACTCGATTTCGCGCGGGACTATCTCGCCGGCGTCTACCCGATTCAGTCCGAGACCGCCGCGCAGGTGGCGAATCGCGTACTCACAGTCGCGGCTTTCGATCTGCCCGCGGATTACAACCGCACCTATCCGCAGAGAATTCGAAGCGTGACCTCCGCGCAAGTGCGCGAGATGGCGCAGCGTTACCTCTCCGCGAATGATCTCGACGTCGTCCTCGCGGGCAACGTCGGCGCATTCCGCGACGCTTTGAAGAAGGCTTTTCCGAACGCGAAGTATGAGGAAATTCCGTTCGAGCAGGTGGACGTTCTGGCCCCGAATCTCCGCAAGGCGCCTGCGCCGTCGGCCGCGCAATCGAAGTAACGCTCGCGGAGCTATTTCACCGTCAAGATCACTTTGCCGATGTTCTTGCGGTCCTGAATGTACTGGTGAGCGGCCGCGCCCTCTTCGAGCGGAAATGTCTTGCTGATCACCGGCTTGATCTTCCCTTCTCCGTACAGGCGGAAGATCTCGCCGAGTTCCCAGCGCAAGAGCGTGCCGCGCGAGCGCACTTGACCGAGATGCACGCCGATCACGGCAATGTTCCGGCTCATCAACTCCACGGGATTGAATCTCGGCGTCTGCAAGAACGCGGTGAGGCTGCGCAGCCGGCTTCGCTTCCCCTCCGGGCCGGCCGCCGCAGAAAAGCCGTACACCACCAGCCGCCCGGTCGAGCCAAGGCACTCGTAGCTGCGCGCGAACGATTTCCCGCCGATCGGGTCCATCACCATCTCGATTCCATCCGGCGCGTATTTCCGCACGACCTGGACGAAGTCCGTCCGTTGGTGATCGATCGGGTGGTCCACGCCGATTTTGCGCAGGAACTCCTGCTTCGTGCGCCCGGCGGTGCCGAAGATCACCAGCCCCCTCGCTTTCGCCAGCTGCACCGCGGCGATCCCCACGCCCCCCGCTGCCCCGTGGATCAGAATTCGGTCGCCCGGCAGCAGGTTGCCCATGGTGAACATCGAGTGATACGCCGTAAGGTAGTTCACGGGGATGGCAGCGCCGTCGTCAAAAGTCATGCCTGCCGGCAGCCGATAGACCTGTCCGGCACGAACAGCCACCCACTCCGCGTAGGCGTTAAAGTGCGGGAAGGCCACCACGGCGTCGCCTGTCTTGATCGGCTCGCTCTCGCCGGACCGCCCGCCTTCGGCAACTTTTTCCACCACTCCCGCGACTTCAAGACCGGGTATGAACGGCGGCTTGGGAGTGCCCGGGTAGACCCCCATCCGCTGCATCAGATCGGCAAAATTCACGCCGATGGCTCTCGCGCGAATCAGGACCTCTCCCGCCTTTGGCTGCGGGTCCGCCACTTGCTGCATTTCAAAAACTTTGGGTGGCCCATACCGCCGAACGACCAGCGCGCGCATCTAATTCTCCTTCCGCCGGAATGAGCCCGGCTCACTTTGATCCCGCGCTCAGCCGGGCTGGAACGGAAGCCCGGCTTTTCACTTGGGAATCGAGGGCATCCTATTTTACACTGTTGGACTTTGCTCCATTATGAATCGCCAACCGAGATATAAGAGTGTCGCGACCGGCCTGGCCCTCCTGGCCGCGGCGTGGACGTGCTTGGCCGCCAACCGTCCCCCTGAACCCGCGACGCCAGCCGTGCTCACCGCCATGCAAGACGAGCTCGACCGCTCGATGGCGGTCCTTTCCAAAGCCGACCCCGCAGCCTACTTTATCAGCTACACCGTTGCAGACCGGCAATACATCCAAGTCTCGGGCTCGAACGGTGCGCTTCTGTCCAGCACCCAGAACCGCGCGCGCTGGCTCGAAGTCCAGACGCGGGTCGGAAGCTATCAACTGGACAACACTCACAAGCTCCCCGATCGCCCGCCGAGCTGGACCAGCCCCGGAAATACCGTCGCGCTTGACGACGACATTCCCGTCCTACGCCGCGAAATCTGGCGTGAGACCGACCGCCAGTACCGCGCCGCGTCCCAAGCCCTGATCAAGGTCAAGACCAGCCAACAAGTCCAGGTGCAGACCGCCGAGGGCGCCGCTCCCGATTTTTCGCGCGAACAGCCGCACACCTTCATCGGCCCGCGCGTCCAAATTCACGTGGACCCCAAACCCTGGGAAGAGCGCGTACGAAAATATACGGCTGCATTTAGCAAATCGCCTTCGGTGCTGAATTCCATTGTCACCTTCACCGCGCTCGGAATGAACCAATATCAGGCGAACACCGAGGGCACCAAGCTCGCGTTCGGGCAGGTTCACTACCGGCTCGAGCTCTACGTCCAGAGCAAAGCCCCGGACGGCATGGATATCACCCGATATTCGAATTTCGACTGGCTGGACCCGAAAAACGCACCCGATGATCGGACCGTTTTCCAAAGCATCCAAAAGCTGATTCAGGAGACGCAGGAGCTCGATAACGCTCCTCTCGTCGACCCCTATGCCGGCCCTGCCCTTCTGACAGGCCGAGCCGCTGCCGTCTTCTTCCACGAAGTTTTCGGCCACCGTGCCGAGGGCTTCCGCCAAAAGGACATCACCGAAGGCCAGACGTTCACCAGCAAGATCGGCGAGAAGATTCTCCCGGACTTCATCTCGATCAAGGACGACCCGACCGAAGCCTCCCTGGGCGGTCAGATGCTCCTCGGCCATTACGCGTACGACGACGAGGGCGTTCCGGCCCAGGATGTCGAGCTCGTCGATCACGGCGTCTTGAAGACGTTTCTGATGTCGCGTTCCCCGCTCAATGCGATTCCCCATTCGAACGGCCACGGCCGCCGCCAGCTCGGCTACGTTCCCGTCGCTCGGCAGGGAAATCTGATCGTCTCCAGTTCGAAAACCATGACCGATGCTCAGCTTCGCATGAGGCTGATCGAGCTGGTCAAGCAGGAGCACCTGCCCTACGGATTGTTGATCGACGACATCGAGGGCGGCTTCACGTTCACCGGACGCGCGCAGCCGCAAGCGTTCCAGGTGACTCCCCTCGTGGTCTATCGCGTTTTCGCGGATGGACGTCCCGACCAGATGGTGCGCGGCGTCAACATTGTCGGCACGCCCCTCGTCTCGCTGACGAAAATCGTGGCCACGGGCGACAAAGAGGAGATTTTCAACGGCTACTGCGGCGCGGAATCGGGCTCGGTTCCGGTTGCGGCCGTAGCCCCCGCCATCCTGATTTCGGAAATGGAATTCGCGAAGAAGGAAACCTCCACCGACCGGCCGCCGATTTTGCCTCCGCCGGCCCACGATCCGGAAGCAAGGGAGCAACAGCCGTGAGAAAATTTGTCGCGTTGTCTCTCTTCGCGGCTTTTGCGCTCGGCTTCGTTGCCGCTCCCGCTCATGCCCGGCGCGCCGCCGATCCGGCGCAAGCGCCTGTTCCCCCGGGCGACCATGATTTGACGCTCCGCGCCATGCACGACGAGATGCAACGGTCGCGCACGCGGCTCTCGCTCTCCGGTGTGGAGAAACCCTTCTACATCGAGTACCGCCTTCTCGATCTCGACGTCCGCGCCGTCACCGCGTCGTTTGGCGCGCTCGTGTCGAGCACGGTCTCGCGCAGCCGCTATATGAAAGTGGACGTGCGCGTCGGCGACTACCACCTCGACAGTTCCAATTTCGTAAGCGAGGATGGCTTTCAGGGTTTTCTCGGCCCCACGGGGCAGGTCGGCATCGATCGCGACTACAATTCCCTGCGACAGGACCTGTGGCTCGCCACGGACCAGGCCTATAAAGGCGCCGTCACGCAGATGTCGCTCAAGCAGGCCTTTCTGCGCAGCCTTACCAAGCCGCCCGAAATCGACGACTTCTCCCAGGCGCCTCCGCTCGTCAAGATCGATCCGCGCATCGAGCCCGACTGGACCTCGCGCAACTGGGACGATGAGGCGCGCGAGGCCTCGTCTGTTTGGAAAAAGTTCCCGCAGCTCTACGGCACGCGCCTCAACTACTACCTGATTTACGTCACCTCGTACCTGATGAACAGCGAGGGCACCACCATCCGCGAGTCGCACACCCTCGCCGCTGTCGAAGCCGCGCTCGACACGCAAGCGGACGACGGCATGCCGCTTCACAATTTCTACGCGACCTACGCCGCAACGCCCTCCGGCCTGCCCGGCCCGTCGGCCCTCTCGAAGGCGCTCGCGCAAGCAGCCGCCGAACTGCTGATCTTCCGCTCCAGCCCGCTCGTACCTGACTACACCGGCCCGGTGCTCTTCGACGCGCCCGCCGCTGCCTCGCTTCTCGCGCAGGCGCTTGAGCCGTCGCTTTCCGGCGCGCGACCTCCGCTTTCGATGACGCAGGATTACGACGCCTTCATCGAGCGCCTCGGCGGCCGCAGCGAATGGTCCGGCCGCGTCGGCACTCGCGTTCTTCCGGCCAGCGTCTCGCTCGTGGACGACCCGACGCTCAAGGAGTTTCAAGGCCAGCCGCTGCTCGGTGGCTACGATATCGACGACGAAGGCGTGCTCGCCCAGCGCGTCTCGCTCGTCGAAGACGGCTTCCTGCGGCGTCTGCTGATGTCGCGCCGCCCCGGCCCGGATTTTGAGAATTCCAACGGCCACGCCCGCTCCGCCCTGCTTTCCGACTCGGAGCCGCTCAGCAGCAATCTGATCTTTTCGTCCTCCGACGAGCTCAAGCCGGCCGATCTGCGAAAGAAGTTTCTCGATGCCTGTCGCGACGATGGCCAGCAATGGTGCCTCGAAGTCAAGCAGATGGATAATCCGGCGCTCGCTGCGATTCACCGCGAGGACTTTTCCAACTTTGTGGGCACGCTGGGCGGAGGCCTTTCCAACGGCGCGCGCATGCCGCTGTTCGTCTACAAGGTCTACGCTTCCGACGGCCACGAGGAGCCGGTGCGCGGCGGCACCATCGACGGGCTCACGCTGCGATCGCTGCGCAACCTCCTCGGCGCCGGCAACGATTCCACCGTCTACACGTACATGCAGAACACCTCCGACAGCCTGGCCGGCACGGCTCTGGGAGCATTCGGCTCGGCGCAGAACGGAATTCCCAGCACCGTCATTGCCCCGTCGCTTCTGCTCGACGAAGTGGACGTCCGCGGCTTCCATGGAGAGCCCCGCCGCCTCCCGCTCGTCTCTTCCCCGCCCTTGCAATGACTATCCGATCGGGATCATCATCCTGCCTGCCCCTGGCGGGAATGAGCCCCGAAGGGCAGCTCGGCATCCCACGCCGCTGCAAAATCATCGACGGGGTTTGATTTGCGTATGAGCAAACGCGCGAAGAAGAAATACGTCAAATATCATAACGATGGTTCCGTTTGGGCGAAGGGGACGACAGTCGCTGGCGTAGCCGAAGGATATTGGGAATGGTTCCGGAAAGACGGCACCAAAATGCGCAGCGGCTACTTCAAGAACGGCAAACAGGCCGGTAAGTGGACTACCTACCATAAGAACGGCAAGGTGGTCAAAGTAACCGACTTCGGTACGGCGAAAAAAAAGAATTGCATGTAGCGCCGCGGCCTACCACGCGGCACGTGGCATCGCCAATGGTTGCGGCGCCGTCATTTCGCAACGTAGACCTCCTTGCCGCGCAACCCGTCGTGCGAATGCCGCAGCGGCAGCGTGCTCTCCGGAGGACGCCGCAACTCCTCCGGCACGTTCATTCCCGCCATGCCCATCGCGGGCGTCGAACCCCCATCCACATCAACCAGCGCGCCCGTCACGTAGCTGGCCTCGTCTGACGCGAGGAACGCGAACACGTTGGCGATCTCTTCCGGGCTTCCGCGCCGCCCGAGCGGCACCGTCTGGTCAATCGTCCCCTGAATCTCGATGCTGAGCGGCCCGCCCGGCCCGCGCGTCCACGCCGTATCAATCGGCCCAGGACACACGCAGTTGGCGCGCACTCCGTAGTGGGCCTGCTCCACCGCGACACCCCTTGCAAACGCGTGCAAAAATCCCTTGCTCCCGCCGTAGGGCGTCATCATTGCCGACCCGCCGTTCCCTGCGCCCGACCCGGTGAAGAGAACCGTGCCGCGCGTTTTCTGCAAGTGCGGCAGCGCGAATTTCGTCATCAGGAACGCCGTGCGGATGTTGCACCGGATCGTGCGGTCGAAATCCTCGACGCGATATTGCTGCGTCTCCGCGTTGGCGATGAAGATGCCGGCGTTGTTCACCAGCACGTCGAGCTTGCCGAAACGCTTCACCGCCGCGTCCACGCACCCGCGCGCCGTGGCCTCATCCGACAGGTCGCCCAGAAAAACGCCCGCCTCGCCTCCGCACGCCGCAATCGTCTCCGCTACATCCTTCACCGGATCGCTCGGCAGCCCCGCCAGGAACACGCGCGCTCCCTCCCGCGCAAACTTGTGCGAAGTCGCCTCGCCGATCCCCGTCCCCGCGCCCGTGATGATCGCTACTTTGTCCTTCAGCCGCATGATTGCCTCCCATGTCCGTTGCCGTCGCCCATCTGCTGCGCCCCGATCATATGCCTAGCAAGCTATCGGGAGAAGCCCCGCAGAGTGATGCCACCGTCTTTCGTAATCTTGTAGCGGCCGCCTTTCGCGGTTTGTGCGTCCCGATGTCTTGTATCGGGAAGGCGGGCCCAACCGTCACAGAAGGGCAGGACTTGCCCGTGACTTTCATGGCGCTGCGCCCCGATCACATTCCCCGCGCCGCCCGGAGAAAAGCACACCCTCATCATGATGTCGTGCCGCTTGATTGCACTTCAGGGGGTCGGAGCTTTAGCTCCGACATATCGAGACGGCGCCCTGCGCCTACCGATGCGCAGCCTCCCTGCCCTGAGCTTGCCGAACGGGACCCGCAGCAAGTAGCCCCGGCTCCGTGTCGCCCAGGCGCCCGGCGAGCTTCCACTGGAAACACCTCGCCTTTACGTTGTCATCCCGAACCCAGCCGCGCCTCTTGCGAATGGGGGTGAGGGATCTGCTGTAGTTTCCCTGAGGCTGCGCCGTGCGAGGAGTGACGGATAGAACGAGTGGAAATCCCTCGGTTCCATGCCCGCGCGGTCGGCGCGCCACACGTTTGCTCGGTCCGCAATGGCTGGGCAAGCCAAAGAAGGAGACGATCAGCGACGGCAAATCGCAAGCGCCGCAGGCGCGCCA
>DATLWP010000463.1:0-4934 GCA_035576265.1 Candidatus Polarisedimenticolia bacterium | reverse complement strand
GGCTCGCAGTTGGTCGCGAAGCTGGATGTAGAGCGGTATGTGGCTCTCGGTCTGCAGTTGAAGGGGCAGCATTGGCTCTATCCTCCGGGCCAATATAGATTATATCAGGGACGAGTAAAGAGCCAATTTGTCCGTTAATCGAGGCATCCGTGCCCGCAGCGATACCCAGATAACGCGGCGGCTTCTTATGGAGACGGCGGAGCTACTCGCTGAAGAGTTTCGACTGCGCCTCGAGCACGGCCTGGATCTCGCGTGTTGCCCGCGGCGAGCGCCGGGCCGCCCCAACCACGCCCAGCACCTTCATCTCGATGAGAGCGGAGCGTGGAATGAACATGTGCAGCACGTTGCCGTGAAGGTCGGGAGGCGTGAGTTGCACGCCGGTATCGAGTAGGTCGAGAAGGTTGTTCGCAACGATGCCTTCCATTACGTCCTCGTCGCGGAACCGCAACCGCACCCACAGCCCGTCCAATTTCGGCCGGCTCAGAAACGTCTTGCGCTCCGGCTCAAACGGGTCCTTGAATTCGCGGACGAAATAAACCGACTTCGTCTCCCGCAGCGGGATCGACCGATGCTCGCCGTCGAGCGTCAGCAGATCGATCGTCTCTTCACGGCCGAGCGTGGCGGGACTGAGGTACCCTCTCACGGGTGTCCTGTCGAGCAGAAGGACCACGACCTTCTTGTGCGTCGAGGCTGGGGAGCGCTTTTTCACCCGGCGAAGGCCTTTTCAGGGAGGCTGTTGCTATGTCCTCACAGACTATGTTATCCTCACGCAGGTTTTTGTCAACTTATTGGTGCTTAAAGGGTTAGCATCGGAGCGTCCGCCGATTGACCACCAAGAGACAGATCCTTCGATCGGCCTCTGTGGTAGCCCTGGTCACGGTTATCAGCCGGATTTGCGGATACTTACGCGATCAACGGGTAACTCTTCTCCTCGGCACCTCCCCCGCCGCCGATTCGCTCCTCCTTGCCTTCAGGATTCCCAGCATGATACGGCGCATGACCGCGGAGGGGTCGCTCGCCGCCTCCTTCATTCCGGTCTTCACCGGTTATCTGCGGCGCGAGCCTCGGCGGGAGGCCTGGGCATTCGCTCAAAAGGTCTTCTGGGGCATGGCGGTCGTTCTCGCGATGGTTACCCTTCTCGGCGTCCTGTTCTCGCCTCAGATGATCGGTATCTTTACGGTTCTGGGTGGCAGCTCCGCGCGCTGGGATATCGCGGTATATCTGAACCGCATCATCTTTCCGACGGTCCTTTTCATCGGTCTCGCGGCCGTGGCGGCGGCCATTTTGAACAGTCTTCAGGTGTTCGCGCTGCCGGCTGCGACCCCCATCTTTTTCAATCTCGCCGTCATCGCCTGCTCCTTCGCCGTGGTCTATCGGCCCATCTTGCGGTGGGCTCCGGAGGGGTATCGCTCTCCAGCCGTGGCGCTCGCGGTCGGCATTCTGGCCGGCGGGGCAATCCAATTGGCCATGCAAGTCCCTGCGCTTGTCCGTCGCGGAATGCGTTTTTCGATCTCCGTTTCGGCGACCGATCCGGGCGTGCGGAAGGTGGCGCGCTTGATGGGTCCGAGCTTTTTCGGCATGGGCGTATATCAGATCAATCTTTTTGTGGACACGATTTTCGCCACATCGTCCCGCATGCCCTCGGGAAGCATCACGTCCCTCTACGTAGCGGACCGCGTGATGCAGCTCGTGCTAGGCAGCTACGCCATCGCCATGTCCACCGCACTCCTGCCGGCCATGTCCCATCAGATGGCCGCGGGAAGATGGGACGAGATGAAGCACACGTTCGGATTTTCGCTGCGAATCGTCTCGTTTATCACGCTTCCCGCGGCGGTCGGGCTGATTCTGCTGCGCCAGCCCATTATTCAGGTTCTGTTCCAGCACGGGCAGTTCGCCGCCGAGTCCACCTTGTTGACGGCCCGCGCGCTC
Organism: Candidatus Polarisedimenticolia bacterium; assembly: GCA_035576265.1. Classification (GTDB taxonomy): domain Bacteria; phylum Acidobacteriota; class Terriglobia; order Acidiferrales; family UBA7541; genus Palsa-295. Next base: position 3,005 of record DATLWP010000463.1, on the reverse strand, counting down.
TTTTATTATTCGCTTGGTTTGCCGGCCTTTGCAGCGATCAAGCTCATCACGCCGATGTATTACTCGACGCAAGACACGATGACTCCCGCGCGCGTTGGAGCGTATGCGCTGGGTTTGAACGTCGTCCTCAACGCACTTTTTTTGTTGTTTTTTTCGCGAACGCTTTCAAACGGGAGCCCAGCGCTCGCGAGCTCCCTCGCGGCGTATTTCGATTTCGTCGCGCTCTTCTTCGTGTTTCGCAGGCGTTACGGACGGCTCGGCGCGCGCCGCGTGACCGCGTCGTTAGCCAAAATGACTTTTTGTGCCGCGGCGATGGCGGCGGTGTCGTACGGCGCGCCGCGCGTCTTGCATTTCGCCTCGGCGCACCATGTGCTCGAGCAGGCCGGGCTGCTCGCCGCCATGATCCTAGCGTCGGCGGCGGCCTATTTCGCTCTTGCGTGGCTGCTGCGCTGCGAGGAGCTTTCGGAGCTTTCTTCACTTCTCCGGCGCACCAACCCGGCGGCTCCGGCGCCCGAAGGCGACGGCTAGCTGTTTGTTGACGATCGGCAATGCCTGGAACATGCGGCTCGCTGCCGCATGCATGATCAGGGGACTCAGACCTTGGAAGCCGAGATTCGCACATTTCTGAACTGCCTGCGGGTCGAAAAGGGCCTGTCGGACAACACGATGCAGGCCTATCGCCGCGACATCGCGAAATTTGCCGCGTTCGCGAGCAAGCGCGGCTTGGCGACGAAAGACGTGAGGCGCGGCGACATCGTCGACTTCCTCGGCTCGCTCTACCGGACTGGCCTGGACAGCCGCTCGGTCGCGCGTCATTTGGTCACCATTCGCAACTTTTTTCGCTTTGCGCTGACAGAGGGCTACATCGACGACGACCCCGCAGCCACGATCGAGTCCCCGAAGTTTCGCCAGAGTTTGCCCGAATTCCTGACCCTCGAAGAAGTCGACCGCCTTCTCCGGCAGCCGGATACGACCACGATCCTCGGAATCCGCGATAAGGCCATGATCGAGCTGCTGTATTCCTGCGGGTTGCGCGTTTCCGAACTCTGCGGACTGCGCGTCTCGGATCTTCAGATGGAGGCTGGCTGCCTGCGGTGCGTCGGCAAAGGAAACAAAGAGCGGCTCGTTCCGGTGGGGCGGCAGGCGCTCCAGGCGGTGCGCGAGTATCTCCGGGCTTCACGGCCCAAGCTGCTGCGCGGGGACTCTCAAGCGCACCTCTTTCTTAACCAGAAGGGCCATCCGCTCGATCGCATCACGTTCTGGAAGACGCTGCGAGATCATGGCCGGTGCGCCGGCCTCCGCAAAGCTCTTACGCCGCATATGCTGCGCCACAGCTTTGCAACTCATCTGCTCGATCGCGGTGCCGACCTTCGGTCCGTGCAAATGATGCTTGGCCATTCGGATATCTCGACCACGCAGATCTACACGCATGTCGTCGAGGAACGCTTGAAACAAGTCTATAAGGCGCACCACCCGCGCGCCTGAAAATCCGCGGGACCAGGCGAGGAGGCGTATCACCTCATGCCCGATTATATGTATTTGCTGGAAAGCAGGCTCTCCCCCGAGCAGCGCGCCGTGCTCGAGCGCGTGCAAGAGCTGGCGCAGTCGCAGGACCTGAACGTGTACCTTACGGGCGGCGCCGTCCGCGATCTCATTTCCGGGCAGCCGATTCGCGATCTTGACTTCACGGTGGAAGCCAACCCGACTCGTATGGTTCGGGAACTGGAAAAGGGCGGCGCGCGGGTGACGTCGGAGAGCGAGCGATTGCGTCACTACGAAATGATCTTCGCGGGGGACGTCGACGGCTCGATTTCTGCGGCCCGCGACGAGGTGTACGAACGGCCCGGCGCGAAGCCCGAGTCCCGCTTCGCGGGAATCACGGAGGATCTGCGCCGCCGCGATTTCTCCATCAATGCGATCGCCATCTCCCTCAACGTACAGTCTCGCGGCTTGCTGCTCGATCCCACGAACGGACTGGCCGATCTCGAGCGACAGGAGATCCGCGCGCTTTCGATCCACGCGTTCACGAACCAGCCTGTCCGGCTCCTGCGCATCCTCCGCTATTGCGCTCGCATGGGATTCAAGATGGAATCACGAACCCAGGAATGGTTCGACCTCGCGATGGAGCGCGGCCTCGACAAGACGATTGAAGGGGCGGACGTCGGCCAAGAGGTCCGGGCGCTTGCCCGCGAGGAGAACCCCGCGGCGACTCTCAAGCAATGGGACGCCCGGGGTCTTCTGGCTGCCATTCACCCGCAGTTGCATCGGCGCAAGCCCGACTATGAAAGTCTCAACAAACTGGCCCGCGTGCGAGCCAGTTTTCTGGCGGCAGGAATCCGCCCCCGCCTGGATGTGCCGGTGACGGCATACCTCCTCGGCCGTCTTAAATCCCGAGAAATTTCGGCGGCCCTGCGCCACATGGAGTTTCGCTCCGCCGAAGTGGACGCCGTCGCGCATCTGCTTCCGGAAGCGCAGAAAATCGTCAAGGTCCTCAAGGGGCGCAAGACGAGTTCGGCCCGCGACGCGTATTTCTACCTCGCCTCCGTGCCGCCCGAGATGCTCGCCTACATCCAGGTCGAGCTCCCCAAGCCCGCAGTTCTTGCCAAGATACGCAGCTACCTGCAGAAGTGGCGGCCGATGCGCCTCGCTCTTCCCGTGGCCGAACTCGACGCACTTGGCATCCCGCGCGGGCCGAAGTTCGACAAGATACTCGAGCAGCTTTTCGAAAGGCAGCTTCGCGGCAAGGCGCGCAGCCCGGAGGACCGCACCAAGGCGCTCCGCGAGCTTGCCGGTATTAAGGAGGAGCCGCCAAAGAAACAGGAGAAGAAACGCAAAGGCAAAGAGGCCCCCGAGGCTGCATCGAAGGCACCCAAAGGGAGGCAGCGCGACAAAACTTCGCAGGCCACCGCGGAGGGGGCCGGCGCGCCGAAGGCGGCGCCGCCCAGCGAAGCCAAACCGATTCGCGCGGCGGCCGCCGCCATCGAGGCAGGGGCGCGCGCCAAGCA
>DATLWP010000462.1:0-16690 GCA_035576265.1 Candidatus Polarisedimenticolia bacterium | reverse complement strand
CTGTACCGCGCCGCGTCGGGTGAAATTGAGACGCTGCGGGGCGCCGAGATCCGATTCGATTATCGCCACACTTCCTTCGCCCCCGACGACATGATGTTGCGCGTGAAGCTCGAGCTGCCCTCGAAGCCGTACAGCGAAGTTCTGGCGGGCATCCGCGTCTGTAACGAAAAGCGCCGGTCGAGCCAGCCGCTCAATCAGAAGAGCGCGGGCTGCATCTTCAAGAATCCTCCGGGAGGCTCGGCGGGCCGCATGATCGACGAACTGGGGCTCAAGGGTCACCGCGTGGGCGACGCGATGGTCAGCGACCGTCACGCGAACTTTTTCGTCAACGCGGGTCACGCGAACTGTTCCGATATGCTGAAACTGATGGACGAAGTGCGCGAGCGGGTACACGCCGCGTACGGCGTTGAACTTGAGAACGAGGTAATCGTCTGGCAAAACTGAAGGTCATCGACGCGGACGTCTATCCCCAGGAGGTCCTGGCGGACGAAGAGCCGAAGTATCTTCGCCGGCAAAAGCCGCTCGAGATTCGGCGGCGCAAGTTCGGCCGGAAAGCCTGGAAGACGTATTTGCGCATCGCGATGGGCGCCGCCATTGGCCTCGCCGCGGCGTGGGTGGCTTACGACTTCGGCCATTTCCTTATGGCCTCACCGGAAATGGCGCTCGTTCATCCCGAGCAAGTGCAGCTTGCGGGAAACCACTACGTCCCGCGCGCGAACGTGCTCGAGATTTTTGCGGCGGATCGGGGCAAGAGCGTTCTGCGGATTCCGCTCGAAGGGCGCCGGCGCCAGCTCGAGGCCATTCCATGGGTGGAACGCGCGACGGTGCGCCGCGCGCTGCCCAATCGAATCGAAGTCGAAATCGTTGAGCGGACCCCGGTCGCGTTTGTGCGGCAGGGAGACGCCATGGATCTGGTGGACGCACACGGCGTGATCCTGGATCGTCCGCTCGAAGGTGATTTCCATTTTCCGGTTGTGACCGGAATCAGCGCGGGCATGCCCTTGGAAGACCGCGGACAGCGGATGCAGCTTTTCTCGGACTTCACGCAGGAGATCGAATTGGCACACCCGGGTGCCATCGAACAGGTGAGTGTGGTCGATCTTTCGGACCCGCACGATGTGCGCGCGACGCTCACCGGCCTCGGTGGCGGGGAGTCGGTTCACGGTGCCGCGTCTGGAACGTGGGGCCAGGCCGATGCCCCCATGCTCGTGCATTTCGGCGAGAGGGATTTCGCGGGCAAGTATCGGACGCTTGTCGACAACATCGGCCAGTGGCGAGCCACCGCCGGCGCTGTCGAGTCGGTGGATTTGCGGTTCAGCCAGGAGGCGGTCGTGAACCCGGACGCATCGGCGGTCAAGGGACAGCGTCCGCCGAAGGCATCGGCCGCGCTGGAGACAAGGCATTCGAGATAGCGGCGCAGTTGAAACGCGAGGAGCGGCGGATTTGACGAAGAAAGACCGGCACTTTGTGGCGCTCGATATCGGTAGCACGAAGACATGCGCGCTCATCGGCGAGCAGGACGACGACGGCGGCGTGAAATTCGCGGCGCTGGGGGCCGCGGAATCGAAGGGCTGGCGAAAAGGCCAGATCGTGAACCTCGATCTGGCGGTCAGCTCCATTCGCCGCGCCGTCGAGGAGGCGGAGGCGATTGTCGGCGTGCCCGTGGAATCGGCAACGATCGGCGTGGCGGGGAGCCACGTGCGAGGAGTGAACAGTCGCGGCGGGATTACCGTGGGCGCGAAGCCGCGCGACATTCATCGCGAGGACGTGCGCCGAGCCATCGAAGCCGCGCGCGGCGTGACGCTGCCGGAGGATCGCGAGGTTCTGCACGTATTGCCGCAGGAGTTCTTTCTGGACGCGCAGGATAACATCCGCGACGCGATCGGAATGGTGGGCCAGCGGCTCGAGGCCAATGTGCACATCGTCACTGCCTCGGGCACAGCCACGCAGAACATCGTCACAGCGGTGAACCGCGCGGGCGTGCGCGTCGACGACACGGTGCTCGAGCCGTTGGCTTCCGCGGAGTCATGCCTCACGCAGGACGAGCGTGAGTTGGGCGCGTGCCTGCTCGATATCGGCGGCGGTACGACGGAGCTGATTGCCTATGCGGGCGGCGTCGTACGCGAGACGGCGGCGATTCCCGTCGGCGGCGACCACTTTACGAACGACCTCGCCGTGGGGTTGCGCACTCCGATTCCGGAGGCCGAAAAGATCAAGCGCGAGCACGCATGCACGTCGTGGGAGCCCGCGATGCGAGATACCGCGATCGAAATCGCGAGCGTTGGCGACCGGCCGCCGCGAACAGTTTTTGTCCGTTCGTTGTCGGAAATTGTCGAGCCTCGCGCGCAGGAGCTGCTGATGCTCATTCGTGACGAATTGCGCCGGGGCGGTCTCGAATCGCAAATCCCCGCGGGAATCGTTTTGACCGGGGGCGGGGCGCGCCTCCGTGGACTGCCGGAGCTCGCCGAGCGATTATTCAACCTGCCTGTGCGTGTCGCCGTGCCCCGCGGCTTGGCGGAGATGAGCGAAGAGGTATCCCAGCCCGAGTACTCGACGGCCGTAGGGCTCGTGCTTTACGGGGCGCGCACGCGGCGCCTTGCAGGAGCGCGTCCCGCGGGGTTCGTGGGCAAATTGAAGAGCATGTTCGCAGGCGCTTGAAATGGCGCGGAAAGTCCGAGGGGGCACGCAGGAGTAACGATTACCCGGGCCGTTCGCGTCTTTTGCCGAACGGGCTGGTTGATTGTTTTGGGCAAGGTGCAAGCCTGCCGGAAATCGCAGGGCGCATCGAATAGGGGGAGGAAGCATGACGCCGAAAGAATCGAGCATTCGAGTTTCGTTTAGTGAAGAGCCGCAGGACGGCGCAAAGATCAAAGTGATCGGCGTTGGCGGTGGCGGATCGAACGCGGTGAACCGCATGATTCGCGCCAAAGTCGAAGGCGTCGAGTTCATCGCCGCCAACACGGATCTGCAGGCGCTCAAGCTGTCGCAGGCGCCGGTGAAGCTGCAGCTCGGGGCGAAGCTGACCAAGGGGCTGGGTGCGGGCGCCAATCCCGAGGTCGGCCGCAAGGCGGCGCTCGAGGATACGGAAAAGATCCTGGAAGCGCTCGACGGCGCGGATATGGTGTTTGTCACCTCCGGTCTCGGCGGCGGCACCGGCAGCGGAGCCGCGCCCGTGGTGGCGAATCTGGCCAGCGAGCTCGGCGCGCTAACCGTCGCGGTCGTCACGAAGCCGTTCGCCTTCGAAGGCAAGCGGCGCATGCAACAGGCCGAGCAGTCGCTGGCCGAGCTGATCGGCTGCGTCGATACCGTGATCGTTATCCCGAACGAGAGGCTGATGGAGTGCGTCGAGCAGGGCACGAGCTTCTTCGAAGCGTTCCGGATTGCCGACGATATCCTGCGGCAGGCCGTGCAGGGGATCTCGGACATCATCACGATTCCCGGGATCATCAATCGCGACTTTGCGGACGTGAAGACCATCATGTCCGGCCAGGGCTACGCGGTGATGGGCACGGCCGTGGCTTCGGGATCGAACCGCGCGATCGATGCCGCGAACCGCGCCATCAACAGCCCGCTGCTCGAGGACAATTGCATCAACGGCGCGCAGGGCATCCTGATCAACGTGACCGGCTCATCGACCCTGTCCCTGCACGAAATCCACGAGGCCTCGTCCATCATCCAGAAAGCGGCGCACGAAAATGCGAACATTATTTTCGGCGCCGTGCAGGACGACGCCATGAAGGAGTCGGTGAAGATCACAGTGATCGCCGCGGGTTTCCGGGAAGTCGCCGGACGGAAGACGCATGCGCGCCCGTCGTATCTCCCGAAAACGTGGAAGGCGGGCCGGGAAGCAAACGTTGCGCCGCCGCTGACAAATGTGGTTCAGCAAGTCGCGCGCAACGTCAACGAAGTGGCCCAGAATGTGCCGACGGACGACCTCGATGTTCCCACGTTCCTCCGCCGCCAAGCGCAGAAGGCCTAGGAGCCTGTCCTAGACGAGGGCGGGTGGCGGCGGGAGGGATTTGGAAAGAGGACCGAGTTGGGCAGGGCGCGGTGTTGGCGGTGCTCGCGCCGCCAGAGCGGGCTTCGTGGACCCGCTTCCCCTTGGGTGAGCGCGGGGACTAAGTCGCTGTGCTCACTTGGGCGCGCTGCATCGCTGCGATATTCTCGGCGTGGCGCGGGTGATAGTTGGACTGGAGGTCGCCCCAAAAGCCGAGCGGGCGATCGGTGACTCGAACGCCGCCGTTCCCGTCCCGGTTGATGACGATGTACTTGCGCCACTCGGGCGGGTCACTCTCCGGATAATCCAGCCGACGGAAGGTGAGCGCGTCGCTCGACGCCTTTCGCGCCTTCGACGCCTGCACGATCATCTGCGCGCAGGTGAGGATGTCCATCACGTCGAGCGCGCGCATCAACTGGTGTGGGTTTGCGGCCGAGACGCGGCGCAGATCGTTCTGCTCGATGTCGTTTAGCCACATCTCCGCGAGGGTGAGCAATTCCTCGTTCTTCACCTCGGAGCAGTAGTTTTGCATGACGCGCGCAACGCCGAAATTCAGTTCCTTCCAGTCGATGCTGTCTGGAGACTCCGCGAGCGGCGCGTAGGCGCGCTTCTTTTCTCGCTCGACTTGCGCGGCATCCAGCTCCCCATGGCTCACCCCTCGCGCATATAGCGCTGCGCGCGCCCCCGCGTAGCGGCCAGTGGTCGCCGCATTGCCGTGGTCCTGGCTGCCGAACAGAAGATCCCCGGCGCCGAACAGCCCTGGGATATTCGACATCAGATTCCAGTCAACCAACATGCCGCCGGCGACGCCGATCTCGCCAAATGTCCGCTCCTGTGGCGCGCCGACTTCAGCCATGCCCTGGCCTCTGAGAAAGTCGTAGGCCTGCAACATGTCCTGAGCGGGGTCGAAGCCAGCCTTTTCGTACGTCTGCACGACGGGGATACGCGTTTTGCCCTCTTGGCCGACCATCAGGCCCCAGATGACCTTGCGCTCGTACCACGGCATGCTCGTCAGGTCGGCATAGAACGGTGGCGTGAATTCACCCTTCAACATGCGCGCTTCGAGATCGGGGATCAGCCTCGGCCCTGCGTACTGCTTCAGACCCGGCGGGGGATACCCATTTCCGCCGCCCATTAGGAAAAACTTCTGACCTTCGGCGGGGCGGCAGCGTTCATCAGCCGTGGCTAGAACCTTGCCGTTGCAATCCACCCACGGCACTTCCTTGTTGTTGGCGTCCACGATCGTCGCCGGATACCAGGTGTTGTGCATATTCCCGCTTCCGTAGATCGGGAAGTTATACGGGCTGGCGAACACCGTTCGCATCGTCTTTTCCATCATGGTGAACTCGGCGCCGATGCGCCAGCCCATGGCGTAACCGTTGCCGACATTCGAGCCGCCGCGGTGGACCGCCGAACCCCGCTGTTCGGAAGAGAAGGTAAAAATGCGCTGCGGCCGGTTGGTTGCGAGGATGACCGCCTTGGCGCGGACCACCACAAAAGCGCCGGTGTGACAGTCAACGCCGGTAGCCCCTACGACGCGAGCGCCATGCGCGCCTCTTTCAGTAAGCAGCGCCGTCGCGGTGGTGCGGTCGAGGATCTCAACGCCGAGCTTTTTGCACTGCCTGCGCAGGAGGGGTTTGTAGTTCGCGCCCCAGACACGGATCGTATAGCGATTCGTATAGTCATAGGCGAAGAGCAGCTTGGTATTTTCGTCACGGAAGGGCGCACCCTTGAATTCATCGTCGGTGTCGCGGATCTTTCCGCCCATGGCTTCCATCTCGAGCAGGGTTTCGTAGGCCGAGGAGTTGAGAATGTAGGTGGAAATTCCGCTGCGGTAGCCGTAGTGATTGTCGACGAGCGCCTGCGTCATTTCCTCGGGGGTAACTGCGGAGCAGGGATTGTCCGCGGCATAGTTCCAATGATCGACACCCGTGCCACCGGCGCCGCTGCGCCGCGTGTCGGCTTTCTCCATGATCGTGACGCGAGCACCCGTGCGCCGAGCCGCGATCGCGGCCCAGACGCCTGCGATGCCGCCGCCCAATATCAGGACGTCGGTGTCATAGGAATTCTGCTGGCCGTAGCGGACGGGATATGGCCACGGCAGGGACGAATGGCTGGTCATCTCTCGCTCACCCAGGGGCCTACCTCATACGGAAGTGCTCGCCAGTGGCCTTGCGTTTCCATCGGACACGCTGCTGCAGCGGGTGATTGAGCCGGAGGGCGCCCTGGCGATTGCAGTCGTCCACGCACACACCGCAGTACCAGCATTCCTCGGGGTGGAGAATGATGGGAGGACTGCCCTTGGTCGGAGAGGGAAGAAAGACGTCTTCGGGGCAGATCGTCACGCAGACGTTGCAGCCGTGGCAAAAGTTGGGGTCGAAAATAATCGGCCGGCCGGGTGTCGGCGGGTTGGGTGTCGCATAAACGGGCTGTGTATCCACCGGATGCCCCCTTTCGCGCAGTGGCTCTTGGAGTTGGCCACCCATGGTTCGGTTTGGTTGCCGCCTGGGCCGGAGCTTAAGAGAGCGAGCAGACCGCGTCAACCCCTGTCTTCAACCCATTGAACGGCATACGAGTCTTTCAGGATGGCGGAAGATCCTCGGGCGGATGCAAGAGAAAGCTAGACCGGGACTGAGGTTCGCCCAGCAGATCGAGGCGGGTATTCGATGCTTTGGACCGTACAGGCTCTGCCGAGATTGCGCCCGTTGCAACCGGTCGTGCAAGAACGCGAGCAAGATAATGCTCGCCTCACCGCCTTGACACTCTTCGCGCGCAACCAGTAGACTGAATTGCGCGCACTTGCGACACGGAGCCTGCGGAATGCTTCTTACGCGTGATTACGTCGGCTATATGGCCAAGGAGATTGTGAAGCGCCTGATGGCCGGCAAAATGATTGAAACGAAGGACCCCGGAGCTCTTGAGCAGCAGGTTCGCCAAGTGATGTCGGACGAGATTACGATCGAAGACAGGCTGAACGATGAGGTCCGGGAGATCCTGAGCCGTTATTCCGACGAAATGCGGCGCACGGGAGCCTCATATCAAGAAATGTACAAGAAAGTGAAGGGCCAGTTGGCCCGCGAAAGGAAGTTGATTCTCCGCTAGGATGCGCTTGAGCCGCGAAAAGACGGTCCGACTTTCTCACCGCATCGTTGACTTTCTCGTTTCGAACTCTGCCGTGGACTTCGTCGAGGACCGCGACACGATCCGCCAGGAGATCGTCCGGATCATCACATCCTTACTGAAGCTCGAAGAGCAGGTTGACAGCGAGGTCCGCGCCAAGATCAGCTCACAGAAGAAGGAGATCCTAGAAGGCAGCGAGGAATGGGATATTCTCTACCGCAAGTATTACGCCGAAGGGCTCAAGCGCCTCGGCGTCTCCGAAGTTCACGCCCACTGACGGCGGCTTCAAGACTCTATCGCTAACAAAGTAAAAGGGGCGCTCCGAGTCGAGCGCCCCTTGAATCCTGCTTCGTACCTCTTATTTCCAATCTCCAGGCTTACGGTTGTTGGTCCTCCGGGCGCCGCTTCAGCGTGGGACGGTCGCTATCGTCTGACGTCTGATCGGACGTAGCGCCGCCCTTGTTCTGGTCGGTACGCTTCCGGAGCGAAGGCCCATTCGAATCTTTGACCTTGAGGTTTGCCTCGATCCTTTGCAGGCGGCGCTTCACTTCATCGAATTCGGAAGTCGTGACGATATATTCATTGCGCGGCGGCAGGATCGTGGAGATCTCTTTCTGCGCCGCCTCGATGCGGTCGGGGGTTGGCGGATGCGTCGCGAAGATCTTCGGAATCGTACCAGGATTCTTCTTATCGTCGGCTTCGATCTTCTCGAAGAAGGCCACGAAGGCATTCGGGTCGTATCCCGCCTTGTACATATATTGCAGTCCCAGGTAATCCGCCTCGGCCTCGTCCTTGCGCGAGAATCTCAGGAACGTGACGGGAATCAGAAAGTTCATGCCCTGATAGATGGCGAATCCGGTCCAGGAGTAGGGGATGAAGATCATGGCCGGTATGGACGCGAGCTGCAGGATCTGGCTCTTCGTCTGCTCCTTCGTTGCGTGCCGGGCACAGACGTGAGCGATCTCATGCGCCATGACGCCCGCCAGCTCCGATTCCTCGTCCGCGTGCAGGATCAGCCCGCTATTCACGTAGAAGAATCCACCCGGCAGCGCGAATGCGTTGACAGCGTCCGAATCGATCACTTTGATCGTAAACGGCACGCGCGCATCGGAATTTCGCACCAGGTTCTGCCCCACGCGGTTCACGTACTCATCCACGACCGGATCGGTGACGAACTTCGCGTTCTTGTCCACCTGCTGCGCCAATTGCTTGCCCAGTGCGATCTCGCGCTCAAGGGAATAGAAATCCAGTCCCTTGCCGACGTCTCGGTCTCCAATTGCGTTGACGTCGGCCTTGCTGCCGGGCTTCACGCTGGAGTTCGTTTGTTCCGGAGCCGCCGCTGATCTGGAGGACTGCTGAGCGGCGGATTGCTGTTGGGTATCCTTCGATGCGGCCTCGACTGGCAGTGTTACCAGCAAAGCCACAATCAGCGTCGCAATCCATTTTTCTGCGAACGATTTCTTCATCGGCCCCTCCGGAAGGAACCTGCCCGCATTATACACCGCGCGGGTGACTCCCTGGCTTTACCCGATTGGATGACGCAACCCAGGAAATAGTTACTTGCGGAATTGGGGACCGGAAACCCGGCGGGGCGCGTCATGAACAGCCGAGGGCGGCAAAGCGTGGTTAACTTTCGCGAAGCTGCTGCTTCAGTCGCTCGACTTCTTCGCGGAGCCGCGCCACGCGGTTTGCCACCGATACTTCGTATACGAAGAAGACTGCCCAGACCATCATCCAGGCAGCAAAAAGAAACCAGAAGTGTCTCATCTCTAGCTCCTCAGGGCAGGGGATTGGGAACCGGCGCTGCGCAATTCAACCTTCTGCCGCAAGCCATCGAGCTCGTGGCGAACCAGCTCGATGCGGTAACGGTCCAAAAGTATGGGAATCATCACCCCGAAAATCGCTATCACGCACAGGAGCAACACCTTGGCCATGGTGGGATCAAGGCCTGATCCTTGCCCGCCGAGAATCACCGGCTGCGGATGCTGCGTTCTCCAAAGGCGGTTCGAGAGATACACGAGCGGCACGTCGAGAAACGCAAATATGCCGAATACCGCTGAAAGAGCAGCGCGTCGCTGCGGGTCTTCCAGCAGGCCCCGGAGCAGCAGATAGGAGATATAGAGCAGCCACAAAATGAACGTCGTGGTGAGGCGCGCGTCCCACGTCCACCAAATCCCCCACACGGGGCGCGCCCACAGGGGGCCTGTGATGAGTCCGATCGTGCAGCACGCCACGCCCACTTCGGCTGCGGCTACTCCCAGGCAATCCCACCGGTGCCGTCGCGTCAGGAGGTAGGCGATGTTGGCTAAGAACACCACGGAAAAAGCCGTGAACGACGTGATCCAACTCGGGACATGGAAATAGAAGATGCGCTGGACTTCATGCATGGTGCGCTCGTCCGGCGCAATATACAGCGCCGCGTAGCCGGCGTAGACAATCAGCGCCGCGAGGAGAGCCGTGCCTGCGATCCTAATCCTCATCGATTGCCCCCGTCTATTCCTCCAAAAGGAAATCGCACAACAGCCAGGAAGCGGTCAGAAACACAATATCAAATCCGGCGAGGAACGCCAGCCAGGCCCGATCCAGTTCGGGTTGCTCGGCGAACAGCGAAGCGGTTGCTTCGACGGCCGCCACCAACAGGGGCGCGAGAATGGGAAGCAGCAGCAGCGGCAGCAGCAACTCGCGCATGCGCGCGTGAGCCGAAATCGCCGAAAAGACCGTGCCGGTAACGATCAGGCCGAGCGTCCCCAGAACGAGGACAAGGATCAGGCGCCCGACGATACCGTCGAGCGAAACGTTGTACAGCACCGTGAACACGGGGACGAGCACGACCTCGGCCAGAGAAAGAAAGATGAAATTCGCAAGCATCTTGCCGAGCAGGATGGCGAAACTCGACACCGGCGCCATTCGCAGCGCGTCGAGCGTGTCGTTCGATTGCTCGCGCGCAAACGAGGGATGCAGCATCAGCGATCCGGCGAAGAGAAACGCGATCCACAGCAAGCCAGGGCCGTAGCGGCGTGACTCCGCGGCCGTAGGATTGAACGCAAAGCTGAAAAGCACCACGACGATGAGGGCGAAGACGACAGTTGCATTCAGCAGCTCGCGCGTGCGGAACTCCATGCGAAGTTCCTTGGCGAGTAAGACGGCGGCGGCGCGTGCGGTGCTCATTCAGGCCTCGGCCCGGAGGGCGGCCAGCAGCGGCCGAGGATCGCCGCCCATGCCGCTATCGTGGCTGACGCGGCCTGCAACGAGAGAGACCGCGCGCGTCGCGAGATCGAGTGATTCGTTGCGCGCATGCGTGCTCATGATTACGGTCGCGCCGCTCTCGCGCAGGCGCTCGAGGGTTTCGCCGAACCAGATCAGGCCTTGGCGATCGAGGCCCGCAGCCGGCTCGTCGAGCAGCAGCAGCCGGGGTTCGTGCAGCAGGGCGCGCGCAATCGAAAGGCGCTGGCGCATGCCGCGGGAAAACGTTCGCAGGATGCTCCCGGACCGCGAAGCCAGGCCGCAGGCGTCGAGCGCATGTCCGACCCGCGCTGGAATATCGCCGAGGTCGTACAGCTGCGCGAAGAGCGTGAGGTTTTCGGCGGCGGTCAGCTCGTCGTAGGCGAGGGTGCTGTGGCCCACCATGCCGATCCAGCGCTTGGGCGTGTCGCCGGCCGCGTTTCCGGTGAAACGCACCTTGCCGCTCGTAGGAGCCATCAAGGAAGCCGCGATGCGCAGCAGCGTGGTCTTTCCCGCACCGTTGTGGCCGAGCAGCGCCACGAATTCGCCCGGCGAGATCTCGAGCGAGATGCCTCGCAGAGCAACGATCGATCCGAAGCGCTTTTGGATACCCTCGAAGGAAATTCCCAGGCCCACCGGGACTCGGATGGCGCCGGCCGCCGGGCCCTCACCCGCAGTGGTCTTCACGGAAACGTGGGAGTTTGCAGATGAGGTGCCGGTCAAATCTTCTTCAGCCTTTCACCAGGTCGCGCAGCGTTTTTTGCACGCGTTCCCGCTCCCGAGCGTAATCCTCCTCGGTAATCGTTCCCGCCTCGCGACGCAATTCGAGGCGAAGAAGCTCATCCTTCAATTCGTCGAGGCTGCCTCGAACCTCCCCGTCGAGGTCCGCAACAGCAGCGGGTCCTCGCGAAGAATTAGCCGCGTGGCGGGCACGCGCCGCTTTCTTGGCGCGCGCCGAGGGCACAGGGACGCCGGCATCGGCCGGGGCTGCTGCAGCTTGCGGCTGGCGCCACAAATAAAACACGCCGAGGGCGAAGAGCACGGCAAAGCCAACGACAAGAATCCATTTCAGACTGTCGAGCCGGGCGGGCAAGGTGGTGACGCTGGCAACTGGAGTCTCGCCACCCGACTCAGCGCGGGAATTGACCGAGGCGTTCTGAGAATCATCCGCGCCCGCCCCGCCTTGTTGCGAAGGGATGGGGGCCGTGCCGGACACCGAAACGGTAATCGGGGTATTCGCGGCTACCGACTCGCGCATGTAGACGCTGTAGCCCTGCTCCTGCCCGGCGGGGGAAAAACCGTCGCCCGTCACCTGAACAGCGGGCGGCGCAAAAATTGCGAGGCGTTCTACGGCGTACGGCGAAAGAAAACGGAGACTCGTGCGATTATCCGGATACGGAACTTTGTATGAGATCCTCACGCCGCTTTGTCCCGGACGAAAGGGAAACGCGATGGCCTCCTGGTTCTTGCCTTTGTTGATCGTGGTCTGCACGACGGGCATGCCCGCGGAACTCACGGCGGACACGTCATCGAGCTTGGCACCCTCCGGGAGAGAGAACCGGAACGAGCCGTCGGCGCGGTAATAGGCCAGCGGAGGCTGCGTTTTGTTTTGAACGTTGTATTCCTCGCCGACGACTAAGTCGGAACCGGACGGCTGCACGATAATCGCGTGTGCGCTCACTGTGAAGGCGCTGGGCTTGTCGGTCGGTTCGAATACCTCCACGTTGGCCGTCGTCGCGCCCGGTGCGACGGGCTCGTGATAAGTCACGCCGCGATAGACCGCGCGAATGAGCATGGGCGCCGTTCCGAGCGTGGGATAGTCAAACTTGTAACGACCCTCGGAGTCGGTCTTGGTGTTCGCGACAGGCTGCATGCCTCCCTGAAGCTGGATCAGGATGACCTCTACTCCCGCACCCGGCTTCCCCGTGGTGCCGTTGTGCACGGTCCCGGTGACGGTCCCGGCCAGGGACGCCGAGGCAAGGACGCAAGGAAGCAAGGCTACAAAGAAGAGCCGCATCCAGGAATAGCGAAGCAAAGAGCCCAGCGAGAGTGTTGGATTCGATCGCCGGAGCATCATGCGCGGTGACCCTTTTCGGAGGCGGCCTGGCGCGTGGCGGGCGTGGGCGTGCCGCCGGTTAGCAGGTCCATATCGGCGAGCACGCGCGCGGCTTCAATTTCGAGTGACTGTTTGATTTCATCGTAATCCTTCTCGGAGAATTTTCCGGCGCGATACTCGAACCGGAGGTCGCGCAGGTTCTCGTAGATAGCGTCGCGCCGCTCCATCAGATGGTCGAGTTTGGTGCGGTGAGGAGTGGAGTCCGAAGCGTCGAGGCGGGCGCCGAAGACGAACACCAGCGTCGCCAATGCCAGCAGGGTGCAGGCGACGGCAATGTCGACGCTACTCATCGATTTCCTTGTCTGCCTCGTGCCGGGCGCGGTCAAGCAGTTCGGCCGAAATCTTCGGGCCTCCTGCGGGAGCGAGCACGGCGCGCTGCCGCCACCGGCGCGCCACTTCCCACAGAATGAACAAGGCAACGAGAGGCACGACCACCGGCACAATCCACGCGGCCCAGTCGAAGCCTTTGGCGGGAGGTTCCGCAAGGACCGTGGGGCCGTACTCCTGGACGAAGGCCTGCAGAATGAGCTGGTCAGAGTCGCCGCGGGCCACGCGGTCGTCGACTTGCTTCAGCATCGTGTGAGAGTAGGTACAGCCGACATGGTTGCACGAGGTCAGGACCTGGTTGCAACCACAGACGCACATGAGTTTCTTCCCCAGTTCCTTGGCCCGTTCGGTCTGTTGCGCCTGCGAGGCAGGGACAACCAGCAGCGCGATAGCAGCAAATAAGAACGCGGCAAGTCGCGCGCCTGAGGCAGGCTTTCGGAGCGCGCTAGTCATTGCCATCGCCTCGGGCACCGATACGCCGCGTGAGAGGACTCACGGCGGGCGCGCCGCTTGCGGGGACTTCACCCCAAGATCTTTCCGTGGCGGCGCGGATCACCAAGGCGGCACGACGATCTGGAATCATCGCCAGCCCCGTGCCCAGGACCACGACCAAGCCGCCAAACCAAATCCACTTCACGAGCGGATTGACGTAGGCGTGAATCACGGGCTTGCCGGTCTCCGGACTGCGGCCGGCATACACGACGTAGAGATCGTGGAACGGTGAACTTTCGATGGCCACCATCGTTTCGGTCACCTGGCTCGCGAGGAACAGCCGCCGCTCCGGATATAGCATCATCTCCGAGCGGCCGTTGCGGAAGACTTCCAGCGTGGCGCGCTCGGATTGATAGTTGTCATTGGCGGTCTGGTCGAAATTTTGGCACAGAAGGGTGTAGGGGCCGATTGCAAGCTTCTGACCGGGCGCCATTTCCATCTGGATATCCCGGTTGAATGCCTGGCCAGCGATGCCGATGAAAATCAACACCATGCCGAAGTGGACGACGTAGCCGCCGTAACGGCGCGTATTTCGCATCGTCAGGCCGCCGATGGCCGTGAGCAAATTGACGTTTTCGCGGGCCGCAATCACGCGCGCCCCTCGATAGAACTCAGAGAAGATGGTCAGCACGACGAACACCGAGAGGATCAAGCACATGACCGCGTAAATATCGCGGAAACCGTAAGCGTAGGCCACAGCGCCCGAAACGACGCCGCCCGCCAGAGGCCACGCGAAATTGCGCCGCAGGGCGTCGAAGGAAGTCCTGCGCCAGGCAAGCAGCGGCCCGACGCCCGTGAGCAACAGCAGGAAGAGCGCGATGGGGACGTTCACTTTGTTGAAGAACGGCGGGCCGACGCTGATCTTGCTGCCGGTCACCCATTCGGAAAGTACCGGGAAGAGCGTTCCCCACAGAACCGCAAAGCAGGCGGCCAACAGAACGAGATTGTTGAACAGGAAGCTCGATTCGCGCGACACCAGAGAGTCGAGTTGGTTGTCGCTTCGCAGGTAGTCGCGGTTCTTCCACCAAGCCGCAAGGCAGACGATAAAAATGATCCCCAGGAACGCCACAAACCAACTGCCGATCGAAGACTCCGCGAACGCGTGCACCGAGCTGACCACTCCCGAGCGCGTGAGCATCGTGCCGAGGATGCAAAGCATGAACGTGACGAACACCAGCCACACGTTCCAAACCTTCATCATGCCGCGTTTTTCCTGCATCATCACGGAGTGCAAAAACGCGGTGCCCGTGATCCAGGGCAGCAGGGACGCATTCTCCACCGGGTCCCACGCCCAGTACCCGCCCCAGCCGAGCACCGCATAGGCCCAGTGGGCACCGAGTAGAATGCCGACGGTCTGAAAGCACCACGCGATCATCGTCCACCGCCGCGTGATGTGAATCCATTTCTCACCGGGATAGCGGCCGAGAAGCGCGGCGAGGGCGAAGGCGAACGGTACGGTGAAACCCGTGTATCCGAGGTACAGCATGGGCGGATGAATCACCATCTCGGGGTATTGCAGCAAGGGATTCAGGCCGCTGCCTTCGGAAAGCCTGGCGAGGTGAAAGACGCCCGCCGAATCGGCGCTGGCCAGCACATGAAATGGGCTGGCCACGAAGTTGTTAAGAATGAGGAAGAAGCTCTGAACCCCGGCGAGAATGACGCCGACGTAGGGCATCAACTCCGGATGTCTCTTGCGGTTCAGGAAGAGCGCCAAAAACGCGTAGATCGAAAGCATCCAGCTCCAGAAAAGCAGCGAGCCTTCCTGGCCCGACCAGAGTGCCGCGAACTTGTAAAACGCCGGCAAGGCACGGTTGCTATGCGCAGAGACATACGCCAGCGAAAAATTGTCGGTGAAGAAGAAATATTCCAGGGTGGCTACGGCCAGAGTGACTAGGCCGAAAACCGCCATGCCCGCGTTGCGTGCGCTTTTGGTGAGCAGCGCGCGACGCGTAACAATCCCCACCACCCCGGCAACGAGCGCGTACACAGCCGCCAGTAACGCGAGGAGCAGCGCAAAGGAACCGAAGATGTCCACGAATCCCCCCTTTGCGGACGGCTTAACTCTTGCCGGCGGTGTTGCTGGTGTTTGCTGGGGCGCCGGAGGCGGGGACCGGAGACGCCTCATACTTCGAGGCGCACTTCGCCTGCACCTGCTCGGCGCGGAACACGCCCGGCGGCATCAGCCGACCCTCGACCAGCGCCTGGGCGCCGTCCTTGAATGTGTCGGGCAGAGGATCCCGCCCGATATAGCTCACCGGGAGATCCTTACCGTTTTCCTCAAGCACGAAGTCCACCCGGCCGTCGAGATGCGAGATCGATCCCGCTCGGACGTTGCCCGAGACCCTCATGCGCTGGTGCAACGCACTACCTTGCAGCGTCGAGAGTTCGGAAATTGTATGGTAGTAGGTCTTGCTCTGCGTGAAACCCACATAGGCAAGCAAAAGAAGAGTCGCGACGATAATGACCGAACCGATTAAGAATTTTCCGCGAGCTTTCATGATTGCGCTCCCATCTGTGTGCCGGCTGGCACAAGCAATTCTAGCACAACCGCGGAATGCCAAGCGCGTCTTCGTCGCTCTCTCAGGCGACGAGAAATAGCTGTGTTTCAATGAGGTTACAAGGGCCGGGGCCGGAAGGAGCGCCTTTGCGACAGGGGAAAAACGTTACTCTCTGATCTTACGGGCGCATCAACGGATCGATCTCGACCCGGTTGCGTCCCATATGCTTAGCTCGATAAAGCGCGGCGTCCGCCTGTGTTACCAACTGGCCGAACTCAGGCGCCGCACCGCCGCAAAATCCCGCCGCGCCAAAACTCGCCGTGACCCTCACCTCCTCGCCGCCGAAAACGAACCGTTCCTCGGAAAAGAGCTCACGGATGCGCTCGACCACGACGCGCACATCGTGCTCGGTTCCGTACGTCAAAACCTGCAAGAATTCTTCGCCGCCAATGCGACCCGAAATGTCCGACATGCGCGTATGAGCTTTCAGAATTTCGGCAAACCTCTTGAGCACGGCGTCTCCGGCTTCGTGTCCATGGGCATCATTCACCTTTTTGAAGTGGTCCAGATCCATCATGATTACCCAGAACGAGAATCCATGGCGAGCGGCGCCGCTGAGCTGGCGGGCGGACCAAGCTTCGATTGCGCGTCGATTTGGCAGGCCCGTCAGCGCGTCGGTGAGGGCTAATTCCTCGAGGAGACGACTCTTAGCCTCAATTTGCCGATGCAGATCAACCAGCCTGCGTCCAACCCTCACTCGCGCCAAGAGTTCTTCCGGGTGGAACGGCTTGGTGAGATAGTCGTCCGCGCCTGCGGACAGTCCCTTCACAACTTTGTCTTTCTCCGCGATGCTGGTGAGGATGATGACGTAGGTGTAGGACGATTGTGCGTCTCCGCGGATTCTCTCGCAGAGTTCGA
>DATLWP010000461.1:0-6754 GCA_035576265.1 Candidatus Polarisedimenticolia bacterium | reverse complement strand
GTGGCGGACGAGCCGGAGACACAGTGCAGGTTTATTCAAGAGCCTGCTGGTATCGGTTGCTGTGCAAGTCGTTGCGTCGAGGTTCAAAGCGATTTCCCGGGAATACGGCTTGCGCTCACCCGATCATTTCTTGGGATTGGCGCTGACTGGGCGGTTGAGTGGCGCTGCCTTGTGTCGCTTGGTTGACACACTGCCCGATGGCCGAACCGAAATCATGGTGCATCCTGGTCTTTGCGATGCCGAACTCGCGGCGACCGGCTCGCGTCTGCAGCAACAGCGCCAGACGGAACTGCAAGGTCTGCTCGACCCTGAAGCCCGGAACGCAATCGTAAAGCAAAACGTTCGGCTGATCAGCTATCGGGAATTGATGTAGCGACGTGTTACCGAGGAGCCAGACGCGGGATGAACGGACTAAAGCATTCCGCGCTGTGATTCATGTCGTGTCGGTTGGGGAAATTATTTTCCCGAAGAGGTCGGACTTCGCCGGCAGCCTTTTGGAGATAGCTTTGCCGAAGATCGGGCCGTCTTAAGCGTTAATGCCCGCTCGCCATGCAGGCTGGAATCTCGATATCGTTTATTTTGTCGAAAGAATAGTCGATATGCATGCTGCCGTGTCCCTGCGGATCGTTCATCTCGATGCGCAGGGGTAGGCCGGTATCTTTGGCCACCAGCAGATGGATGGGCCCTTGGAATTGATCGCCGTCACGTGCATAGAACTCGTAGGCCGCGGCTGAGACACCGCCCACGGACTGATCGCCCAGCGGCCGCAGATCGGTCAATTGGTTCGTTTTCTGATTCGCGCTTTGCTCGCCGCCGAGCTGCCCGATGCACTTCCAGGAGAAAAGGTCCTTTTCTTTCTTTAGCATGCGTGGGGCTTCGATATTTGCCATGGTAGTTAGTCCGGTAATCATGCCAGCGCTAATGGCGCCAATCGGCCCTTGTGCGGCGGCTCGCGCGATGGCCGCGCTGGCCTGCTGATTCAGTATCGCCATTTGCATTGCGAGCATCTCCGCGCTCAACTTCATGATTCGCGGCACGGCAGACGACGTGATCAATCGCGCTCCTTGCCCGTTTTGCACGACAGCGCGGATTTCCCAATCGTCGATCGTGCCCGGCATATCCATGGCGGGCATCTTCATATGCATGATTACCTGCCGTGTACCGCCCTTGACCACGGTTTCTGCCGGACTGAATCCCATGCCCATAGCCGCCATCTGGGCCATCTGTGGGTCGTTCGATTCAGCTGTCATGGTCATACGATACGCCGGCTGACTTTCGAGCTTCTCGAATGCGGCGAAGAGCGGGCTGTCTTCCGGAACCGGCACGCCGGCGGGCTTCGTCTGCGCGAGCGCAAGCGGCGTGCCCAGGCCAGCCGCCACCCAGACTATCAGCAAGGCGGGCGGGATAATTCGGGACATCAGCGCAAATCGTCTCATAAGCCCATCCTTTTCCAATTTGACCAAATCTCCGAGGCGGCCCTTTGGCCGGGCGGGATTATACCCTCTGTTTGCCTGTAGCGGATTCTCCCGGGGGACGCGCGACCGGAGACGCTGGGAAGGCGGGTACGGCCCGCGAGTTGTTGGGAGAAGCCTTTGAGCGAACAAATCTACTCCAAGTCCGGCGGAGTCACCTTCGCGATCCAAGAGTCGTAATCCGACACGTAGCCTGCTTGTTGCTGCAAGCCGTGAAGGCGCTTTTCAATCGCGGCGATCTCGCTCTCCGAAAGCGCGGGCAATTTCTGGACACTATCTTTGACCGCCTTGGCGCGTTCAGCGGCACGGGCTTCGGCGGACGCATACAGCGCAGAAAAGCTTGCGCCGTCCTTTCCGATGCCCATGTAACTCTCGATGAGCTGTGTGGTCACGTGCTGGCTATGCACGAGCGAAACGCGAATGTTTCCCTGGCCAGTGACGACGTTTCCGACTCCGAACACGCGGTCGCAGCCCGTGTAGCGCGGGAGATCGTGGTCTGTGAAGGTGTAGTATTCGCCTTTCATGGCCACGCCCGGAATGATTTCTGGTACCGACCCAATTGACGAAACCACCAGCGGGGCTCGCAGTTCGTGCTCGGAGCCGGAAATCGGTTCCGCCTTGCGCCCCTCCACTCTCGTTTCTGTCACTTTCAGGCCGACCAGGCGTCCGTTCTCCACAATCAGGCCAGTGGTGACCCTGCGGTCCTGTACCCGGAACAGGTATCGATCGCGCGCCAAGCGGATCATCTTTTGGCGGACCTGCTCTGTCTTTGCGATCTGTTGCGGTGTGGCATTCTCCGGGGGCTGAGCTAGCGGCATGTCCTGCTCGCGGCGGCGGTAGATAAGAAGGCATCCCTTCACGCCGAGGCTCGTAGGGTCTATTCCATGGGCCTTGCAGACCGCCGGAATTCCTTTTTCCAGTTCGTGCATGCTCGTTTGGATCCCGCGTGCCTTCAGCGCTCGCTCGTAGTTTTCAAGCTGCAGGACCTTCACGACGTCGATGGAGGCCAGCCCGCCGCCCACCACCACCGCGCCGTCCGGAGTTTCATAACGCGGGCCCGCGTAGCCCTTTTCGTTCTTGTGGTTGTACCAGTATATGAACGGATTCTGGTACACGAGTCCTTTGTCGATGAACTCCTCCGCCCCTGGCACTCCCAGGTCCCTGTCTCGCCAGGCGCCATTGGCCAGGATGACCGCGGAAAAGCCCCAGCTGTTGCACAGCTCTTGAAAGTCCAGGCCCCGGCCGAGCTTGGTCGAGGGGACAAAGTAGACACCGGGTTTCCTCAGGCGAGCGTCGATGCGGGCATATTCCTGCCGGCGCTGCTCGACATGCCAGCGCGGGAGCCCGTCTTCGATCTTTCCGTAAGGCCTCTTGTTTTGTTCAAACACCGCCACCCGAATTCCGTGATCCGCCAGTATTTCCGCAGCAACGGAACCGGAGACGGCTCCTCCAACAACTGCCACAAAGTATTGCCCGTTCCCAGACATTGACACCCCAGGATGATTGCCGAGTTGACACCCCAAACCGGTGAATTGTACACCAACGGGGTTTCGCTCTGGCTGGGTCGAATGGTCGGGGCCCGGCTCAGCTCCCTGAAAAGTCGACTTTTCGGGAGTCGCATCCTCTACTGCTATACTGCTGCTCATGCAGAAGCTTGTTGGAAAGACGGCGCTTATTTCCGGAGGTGCTTCCGGCATCGGGAAGGCCACAGCCTGCATGTTCGCCCAGGAGGGCGCACAGGTCCTGATCGCAGACTGCAACTCGGTTGGTGCTGCGCAGTTGAGCCACGAGATTGCGGAGTCCGGTGGCGTTGCCCGACCCTTTCCCCTGAATGTCACGGATGAGTCTGAGTGGCAGAAGGCAGTTTCTACCGCAGTCGATACCTGGGGGCATCTTGACATTCTGGTGGCGAGCGCAGGCATCTCCTTCGCCAAGCCGATCGTCGAGACTAGCTTGGAGGAATGGCGCCGCGTCATGGCGGTCAACCTCGACGGCGTTTTTCTCGGAGCTAAACATGCTGCCCGGGTCATGCGCGCAGACCGAGGGGGAAGTATCGCATTTGTCTCTTCGGCTTCAGGAATTAAGGCCGCTGGCGGCGCCAGCGCGTATTGCGCCAGCAAGGCGGCAGTAAACATGTTTGCGAAGACGCTTGCGCTGGAAATGTCTGCGCATGCACCTTACGTGCGTGTGAACACTGTTCTCCCCGGAGCCGTCCAGACCCCACTGTGGCATCAGATGGATTTTTTTCGAGACTTGGTGCGGCAACACGGGAGTGAAGAAGCGGCATGGCGGGAATGGGGTAAGACTTTGCCTTTAGGTCGTGCCGCTCAGCCTGAGGAAGTTGCGAGACTGCTCCTCTTTTTGGCCTCAGATGACTCTTCCTATATGACAGGCGCGGAAATAGCCGTGGACGGCGGCTATAGTGCTTGAATCCTCCTCACGGCGCGATCACCTCCAACAAACAAATTGATCGGAGACTGAACCGCTACTCAGCTGACAGCGATGGCCGTGGAGAAGGGAATCTGGTATAGTGCCGGCCAACGGTAACCCTACGAGGAGCGCAAAACCCGAATCGTGCTACGCACGAAGAGATTCGAAGGAGGATGACGATATGCATGTCGGCTACGGAACGGGATTTCAGCACTTGAGCGACTATCCCGACTCGCTCTTCATGCGCCGGGAGCTGGGACTCTGCGAGATGGCGGAATCCTTGGGGATGGATTCGGTGTGGGCCACCGAGCATCATTTCGACAGCTATTCGATCAGTCCCGACGTCCTGCAATTCTTGTCCTATCTCGCCGGGCGAACGAAGCGGGTGAAGCTCGGATCGATGGTGATCGTCGTGCCGTGGCACGATCCCATGCGCCTGGCGGAGCAGATCGTCCTCCTCGATCATTATTCCAACGGTCGCTATATCCTCGGCGTAGGCCGAGGCCTCGCGCGGCGGGAGTTTGAAGGTTTTCGCATCAATCAAAATGAGGGGCGCCAGCGCTTCGATGAGTATACCGAGCTGGTGCTGAACGCTCTCGAGACCGGCTACATGGAGGGTGGCGCGACCGTGAAACAGCCGCGACGGGAAATCCGGCCGCGTCCTTTCAAGTCGTTCAAGGGGCGCTCGTTTGCTGCGGCGGCGTCTGCGGATTCGGTGCCTGTCGTAGCCAAGCTCGGCCTTGGCATGCTCGTGATCCTGCAGAAGGCCTGGGATCAGGTGACTGCAGATTTTGCGCTCTACCACAAATGCTGGCGCGAGCATCATCCGAACACCGAGCCGCCCAAGCCGTTCTGTTCCGGTTTCTGTTTTGTGGACGAGAGCGCGGACCGCGCGGAGGAACTGGCGCGCCGCTTCCTCTCGGCAAATTACCGCGAAGCGCTGCACCACTACGAGATTCTCGGCAAGCATTTCGAGACCACCAAGGGCTACGAGCGATACGCCGACCTCAGCAAGTACATGAATGAGATCGGAGTCGACAAGGCGGTCGAGGATTACATTCAGCTCATGCTCTGGGGCACGCCCCAGCAGGTGCTTGACAAGTTCGCCAAGATGAAGGAACTGATCGACATGCAGGGGATCATGCCCAACTTCCACTTTGGCGGCATGCCTTATGAAGAGGCTGAACGTAACCTGAAGTGCTTCGTGAAGCACTGTATGCCGGAGTTGAAGAGCTGGCCGGCGGCAACTCTCGAAGAGCCGAAGGAGTTGGCACTGACGGCGGCCTAGTTCGCTGCGGCCTTAAACTGAATTTGGCGCGAGGGCAGCTCGTGGGGGCCGCCGCTTCCAGGAGGCTGTCCCCGTAATTCTCACTGAGGCTTGAAGTACATCACCGCAAGCGGCGGTAGCCGCAACTGAATCGAATACGGCCGGTCGTTCCACGGGATCGGCTCGGCATGAACGCCCCCCGCGTTGCCGACGTCCGAGCCTCCATAGTACGTCGAGTCGGTATTCAGGATCTCCCGGTAGAAGCCGGGACGCGGGGCGCCGACGCGGTAATTCTCGCGGAACACGGGCGTGAAGTTGCAGACGACCATGACGAAGTCGTCGGGTTCCTTCGCGCGCCGCAGGAAGGTTAGCACGCTCGCTGCGGCATCGTGGGCGTCCACCCATTCAAAGCCGGCCCACTCGAAGTCCACTTCGTGAAGCGCGCGCTCCCGCGTGTGCAAACGGTTTAAATCCGCCACGAGGCTTTGGACTCCGCGATGCGGCGGGGAATTCTCAAGCGACCATTCCACCGCGCCGCCCTCCCAGAATTCATTCCGCGTGGCAAGTTCGCTGCCCATGAAAAGAAGTTTCTTGCCCGGGTGCGCGAACATATATCCGAGCAGCAGTCGCACGTTGGCGAATTTCTGCCAGTCGTCTCCCGGCATCTTTTCGAGCAGGGAACGCTTTCCGTACACGACCTCGTCGTGCGAAAGGGGCAAAACGAAGTTTTCGTGAAATGCATAGAGCATCGAAAACGTTAGATCGTTGTGGTGATACTGCCGGTGAATGGGATCGAGTGAGATGTATTTCAGCGTGTCGTTCATCCATCCCATGTTCCATTTCAGATCAAACCCAAGGCCTCCGACGTATGTGGGACGCGATACCGCCGGCCACGAAGTGGATTCTTCGGCGATCGTGAGCGCACCTGGGTGCTGCGAGTGCACGACTTCGTTCAACCTCTTCAGGAACGCGATCGCCTCTAGATTTTCGCGGCCGCCGTACATGTTGGGGATCCATTCTCCCGGCTGCCGCGAATACTCCAGATAGAGCATCGACGCGACCGCATCCACCCGCAGGCCGTCGATGTGGTATTTATCGATCCAGAAAAGCGCGTTCGACAACAGGAAGTTTTGCACTTCGTTGCGGCTGTAATTGAAGATGAGCGTGCCCCAATCCGGATGTTCCCCCAGCCGCGGGTCCTGGTGCTCGTAGAGATGAGTGCCGTCAAAGTAAGCCAAGCCGTGCGCGTCGCGCGGAAAATGCGCGGGTGTCCAGTCGAGGAGCACGCCTAGGCCCTCCTGGTGGCATCGATCGACGAAGTACATGAAATCGGCCGGGCCACCGAACCGGCTCGTCACCGCGAAATAGCCGACCGTTTGATAGCCCCAGGAAGCATCAAAGGGGTGTTCCATGATGGGCATGAATTCAATGTGTGTGTAGCCCATCCGTTTGACGTAGGGAATCAACTCGTCGGCCAGTTCGCGGTAGGTCAGCCAGCGATTTCCTTCGGCGCTTTTGCGCCGCCAGGAGCCGGCGTGGATTTCATAAACGGACATCGGGGCATGCAGCCAATCGCGCGAAGCGC
>DATLWP010000460.1:0-21950 GCA_035576265.1 Candidatus Polarisedimenticolia bacterium | reverse complement strand
CGCAATCTCTTTATTCGCGATCAGTCCGTGGTGAGCACATTGAGTTCGATCCTGACGCCAAATCTGGTCAATACCGCTCTGGTTCAGTATGCCCGGCGCCACTACAACTTCCGCGGGGTCACGGGCGAGCCCGACCTGAGCGTCGTGAACGACTTGGAGTCCGGACATAACTTCGGAATCTTGGATGCGATCTACGAGAGCCGGCTGCAGGGATCGGATTCCGTATCGTGGGTCAAGGGCAACCACATCGCGAAACTCGGGTTCGACGGAAACTATGTGTGGGACATGAGCAACTTTCCCGGCTTCACGCCGGCGAACATTCGGTTTGCAAGTCTCGACTGCATGTATGCGTATGCGGACACCGTGAATTTTTGGAACACCGGAACCGCCGGCACAATTCCTTTTGATCCCACTAAGTGCGCGGATTTGGGGAGCCAGGGTGTGAACATCACGTATTGGGGCACTCTGCTACCGAGAAACAATTGCTTCGATATCAACGGGGGGCCGTGTGGCGGAGGATTCTACAACGGATTCTCGGCGCCTCCCGCGACTGGTGGCGGATTCAACAGTGGCTGGCCGAATGCGTATGACACGAGCGTCTTCGAGCGTTCGGCCTACTACCTGAACCACGGTTATTGGGGCATCTTTGCGCAAGATCAGTGGCGAGTGACTTCCAAGCTGACGTTTAATTACGGTTTGCGTTGGGACTACGAGTCGGGCTTGGGAGCGCATATCAAGCCGGACTACAACGCCTTTCAGCCGAGAGTAGGCCTCGCATACTCTCCGGATGGCAAGACGGTGATCCGCGCTGGTTACGGGCTGTTCTTTGACCGCAACAACATGAGTTTTTTCTTCATTCCCGGCGGCCAGAAGACCATGCCCGGATACATGTGCAATACGAATGCGCCGGGCGCCGACATTCCGCCTATCCCCGACCCTGCTTGCACTGCGGCGGTGGGTGCGTACGCAGCCGCCATCAAAATGCCGATGGTAAGAACCGGGGCGGATACGGCCGGCTGGCAATTGGGAGCGATTCCAGGTGCTGCGGCCTCCATACCTTGTGCAGCCTCTCCTGTTCCCTGTCCGGTTGGAGCGTCGAGCGTGAGCGTCGCGGCTCTGATCGGTTACAGCGTACTAGCGGGAATTCCAAATCCCTATCCCGCGTCGGTTCTTACAGGCACTTGCGATCCGGGTGGGGCGTGCGGAGTTGGCGCCGGAGGCATTGATCGGCACATCAGCCGGCTTCCATACGCGCACCAGGCCAGTTTGCAGGTTGATCGCCAGTTCGGGGGCGGATTTGCACTCGAGCTCGGATATCTCTTTGTGAGTGCGCACAAGCTGGTGCGCGGAAATAACATCAATGTTCCCTGCCCGGTTGGCACATGGAAATCCGCGAATCCTGTGGCCGCGCAGGGATGGCTGAATCCGAATGGTACTCTCACGCCTTGCGAGAACGATCCAAACCATCCGAGTGGCCCCGTGCTCGGACCGATGGGTCTCGGTCCTATTTTCAATACGTTGCCGTTCCCCGAAGTTAATGGAGGCATCCCACTTAACGGTCCTTGCCCGCTTTATTACCAGCAAACCCTCGCGTTTCCCCGCCCTTGCAATGTGACGGGGCTGGAATTCGGCGGGGGCCCCTTCAACCCGGGCGGGCTTAGTGCGGGGCTTCTCGACTACAACAACGACGTTGCCAACGCCGTATATCACGGGCTGACGGTGACAGCGACAGAGAAGTGGGGGAAGTACCTGAATCTGACCGCGAACTACACGTATTCGCACACAATCGACAACGGGAACTTCACCACGTTCATCAACCTCCCGCCCAACCAGTTCGACTACGCATCGGAGCGGGCGAATTCCAACCAGGACCTTCGCCACCTCCTCGTTACGAACTTCACCTTGGCTGCGCCGGATAAAAGTTTCCTCCGGAACTTCGAGTTCAGCAGCATCATCACGCTGCAATCCGGGAGGCCCTTCACAATCTATGCGGGGCAGGACACGCTGGGGGACCTGGCCGGCGTCTCCACGGACCGTACGGGAGGTTTGGACCAAGCTGGCCTGCCGGGAACCAGCTGTCCAACGATCGACAACTGCCGCACGCTCATATCCAGGAACACTTACATCGGGAAACCGCTGTATTCCTGGGACCTGCGCGTATCACGCGGCATCCATTTGACCGAGCGCCTGAAGCTCGATTTGATGGTGGACGCCTTCAACGTGCTGAACCGAGCCAACGTGGATGAGGTAACTTCGATCTACGGACCGGTGTTCTGCGGAGCGAACCCGGTTGTTCCCAAACATTACAACGATGCGGCGACGTTGGCGATCCAGAGCGCATCAGGAGTGTCGTGCGCTACGCAGCAAGCCGCAACCATTGGAAGCACACTGCCATTTCCGGGGGGATGGTATTTAGAGCGGATGTTGATACCGGTCAACATTCCGGACAAGGTTCCCAGTAATTTTGGGACACCGAGGACGGTGTTTAATCCGCGGCAGTTCCAGTTTGCGGCGAAATTCTCGTTCTAGCTGTCGAGCTGGAAACCAGCTATGCAGAAGGCCGGGCCCGCGCCCGGCCTTCTTTTTTCGCGTCAACGGAAACACTTGGTTTCCCCGAGGACACCTGTTGTCCCGCAATAGGGCCGGTAGTATTCTTCCGCCTTTGAGACGCTTCGCTGGAATCGCGTCGTCCGGGGGCTCGCCGGAGCTCCTGAACGGCGGGCCGCGCCTAAGGCCCGGAAGCCACACGCGCGGTGAGCAGACTCAATGGCCGAGTGGGAACGTCGAAGAAATATGCCGAAACTGAAAGCCAAACCCGAACCAATCGACGTGGATTTCGCGCGAGCGGCGATCGTGGTCGTAGACATGCAAAACGCCTTTGCCAGCAAGGGCGGCACACTCGATCTCGCCGGCGCGGATTTGGGAGATGCGCCGCGCGTGGTTCGGGCGATTCGCGGCGTGATGGACGCTGCGCGAGCCGCGGGAGTGCCGATCGTCTTTGTGCAGATGGGATACAAGCCGGACCTGAGCAACGCCGGGGGGCCGCACTCGCCGAATCATTACAAAGAGACGGCCATGCATCTGATGTGCACGCGGCCGGAGTTGAAGGGCAAGCTGCTGACGGAAGGGACGTGGGACTTCGCCATCGTGGACGAACTCGCGCCGCAGCCGGGAGACCTGGTGGTGATCAAGACCCGATACAGCGGATTTGCCGGGACGACGCTGGATGCGCAGTTGCGCGATCGCGGCATCCAATATTTATTCTTTGCCGGAATCGCAGCCAACGTGTGCGTGGAATCGACGCTGCGGGACGCCTATTTTCTGGATTACTGGCCAATTCTTGTGGCGGATGGTACGATGCCCGCCGGCGATTCGAATGTGTACGCGGCAACGCTGTTCAATGTAGAATCCTTTTTCGGCTGGACCGTAAGATCGCAAGAGCTGCAGGCGCATCTTCAGGAAGCCGTCAGGCGAGGCCCTCGTGTGGACCGTTGATATCGATGTCTTGACAACAGTCTGTACGCTGGGTAGGATCACGCGGCGCTGCCAGCGTGCGTGAGGCGACTCGGTTCAGCAGAAAAGCGAGCTGCCGTTGGACGCCGAACCTTGGGGATTTCCAAGGTAGTCGCAGATTCTAGGGGAACATCTCGTGTGGACAGTTGATATCGACGTAGGCGGAACGCTGACCGACGGTCTGTTTACCAGCGGCGACAATGTGATCAGCGTGAAAGTGGATACGACGCCGCACGATCTGACCGTGTGCCTGTTCGATTGTCTCGCGCAGGCAGCGGCGAAGCTCGATTTTCCAGACACGGCAGCATTTCTCGAAAACGTAGAGCTGGTCCGCTGGTCCACGACGATCACGTCGAACGTCCTCGCCGAGCTGCGCGGGCCGCGCATCGGCGTGCTTGTCTCGCATGGCCATGAACGAGACCTTTACGGCAAGGAATCCCGGGACGCCGTGCTGAACCGCCTGCTCACCGAGCGGGATGTGATCGGCATGAACGGCTCGGCGAGCGAGACGGATGTGATGGGCGCAGCGCGGTTTCTGCTGGAAAGCGGCGTGCGCCGAATTTGCGTCAGCTTTCAGGGTTCCCACCGCCATCCGGAGCGCGAAATTGCGGTCAAGCGGATCATCGATCAGCAGTACCCGGATCATTTCCTGGGTTCCGTACCGGTGCTGGCCGGAAGCGACATCTCGAAGGTTTCAGACGACCGCACGCGGACCTACTGCGCGGTGATCAACGCGTACACGCACGGAGCGCTGGCGGCGACGCTGTTCAAGGCCGAAGACGATCTGCGAGAATCGTCGCGGTACGCAGGCAGTTTTCTTGTGAGCCACATCAACGGCGGCGTCGCTGGGATCGCAAAAACGCGGGCGATCGACACGATCGAGTCGGGCCCGGTGCTGGGAATTCTCGGCAGCGCCCACTTGGCGCGGGCGCAAGGCCTCAAAGATGTGGTCGCAATGGACATCGGAGGCACGACGGCCAAGGTCAGCGTGCTCGCAGGCGGCGAGCCGATCTATCGGAAACCGTCCGACCTCTTCGGCATTCCCGTCGAGCTTTCGCTTCCCTATTTGCGTTCGATTGCACTCGGTGGGGGCAGCGTGGTCAAGCCTCTGCCGGGCGCCCACGGTTCGCCCGTGCAACTCGGCCCCGAAAGCATGGGCTCGTATCCGGGCCCGGCTTGCTACGGGCTGGGCGGAGATCAGCCCACACTGACGGACGCTTTCGTCACGGCGGGACTGATCAATCCGGATTATTTCCTTGGCGGCACAAAACCAATCGACCGTGAGTTGGCGCGGAAGACCATAGAAGAACTCGTGGCTCAGCCCCTGCACCTGACGGCCGAAGAGGCCTGTAAAGCGATCATTGGCCATGCGTTTGACCTGGTCGCCAAGATGATTGCCAGCGCGCAGGCCGAGCTCAAGCAGAATCTATCGAAGCACACTCTGTTTGCTTACGGCGGCAACGGAGGTCTGTTCGCATGCAGCGTGGCCGAAAGAGCCGGACTGAACTCGGTGCAGATGTTCGCGCTCGGTCCGGTATTCAGCGCGTTTGGATCGTCGGTCTCGGACATATCGCATGTGTACGAGCGCGCTGTGCCCGAGCCGGAGATATCGGAAAGCGTCCTGGGTCGAATTCGCGAGATGCTCGAGGAGATGAAGAAGGAAAGCGTCCAGGATCTGCTGGGCGAAGGAATTCGGCCGGAGAACGTGAGCTATGCCATCGAGTTCGAAGTTTCAGGGAAGGGGCAGCATTCGGTCCCGGTGACGTGCTCGGAATCGTCGCTGCGCTCGCCCGGGGAATTGGAGGCGGCGCTCCGGAGCGCCCTGGGAACGCCGAGCGGACCGCTGTCTCTCGATTTGTTCCGCCTCCGGGTGAAGAAGGGAATGTCCAAGCCGGAGATCGTCGAGCGGCCCATGCAAGCGCCGGACTCATCGCACGCGCGGCTGGGGTCCCGGCAAGTCTCCTGGGGAAGCCAAAGCGGGGAGGCGCAAGTATACCGATGGGAGTGGTTGCGGCCCGGCAATCGCGTCGAAGGCAGCGCGATCCTGGAAGGCGCGAACACAACCTATTTCATTCCCGACGGCTGGGTGATGGTTGTGGACGGATATGGAAACGGAAGGCTGAATCGGCTCTAGCAGAACTGCCATCATCTTCGAACCGAAGGCAGGCGAAGGCAAACCTATGTCACCCGAAGCGCAGAATCGGATTCGCATCACCGAGTATCTGGACCTGGACATCGATCGCGAACAATGGATGTGCAACCGGTGCGGGCACGTGCTCGGTCCTGCACGAGAGAACTACAAGAAGGGCTGCTTGCTCTATGACCGGGATCCACGCGAAATCCACCAGCAACTGGTAGCGGGAGCGTTCAATTTTTCTCCCGACCCGCTGTGGGTGCGCATCGTGGAGTGTTATTGCCCGGGCTGCGGCACGCAGATCGAGACGGAATACGTGCCGCCGGGACACCCGATTACCCATGACATCGAAATTGATTTGGACCGGCTGAAGGAACGGTTGCGCAAAGGCGAATTCATCATCCGCGGACAGCGGCTCGAGGCCGTCGAATGAACTCAATCGATATCGATGTGGGCGGGACCTTCACCGATCTGGTCCTCAACTTCAACGACAAGGCCCTGATCAAAAAGGTTCCCACGACTCCCTACGACCTCTCCGTGTGCTTCTCCCGCGTGATTGAGGAAGGCGCAGGCGCTCTGGGCTTGAAAATCGAAGAGCTGTTGCCGGCCGTGGACATGATCCGCTATTCGACGACGATCGCCATGAACCGGCTGATCGAGCGGAAGGGGCCGCGCTTGGCGCTGATCACGACCGAGGGACACGAAGACGTTGTCCTGATCGGGCGGGGCGCGCAATGGATCGACGGCACGCGCGTCGCCGAGCGCCGGAACCTGGCGGTCCAGAAGAAGCCCGACCCGCTGATTCCCCGGGAGATGATTGTAGGCGTGAAGGAGCGGGTCGATTCGCGCGGGAACGTGATACGGCCGCTCGATGAAAACGACGTTCGCGAAAAGGTGCGTTACCTCGTCAACCGAGGAGCACGCGGCTTTGTCGTGTCGCTGTTGTGGGGTTTTCTCAACCCGATCCACGAACGCAGAATCAAGGAAGTCATTCGCGACGAATACAAAGAGTTTCATATCGGCTACATGCCTGTCGTGCTCGCCGGACAGGTAGTCGGGAAGCTGGGGGAATACGAGCGGACGCTGGCCGCAATCCTCGACGCTTATCTTCAGCGTTCCATGCAGATCGAGCTTTCCGCTATGTGGGACAAGCTGCGCGAGCGTGGCTACAAGAAACCCTTACTGATGATCCAGAGCTCTGGCGGCATCGCCGAAGTCTTCCGCACCTCGGCCAGCCGCACGTTCAATAGCGGCCCAGTGTCCGGGCTCATGGGCGCTCATCACGTGGCCAAGTCGCTCGGCTACCAGAACGTGGTGATGACGGATATGGGAGGGACGAGCTTTGACGTGGGGCTCGTGGTAAAGGACAGCGTGCGCAGCTACGATTTCCGCCCGATCATCGACCGCTGGATGGTCGGCATCACGATGATCAAGACGCTTTCCGTGGGCGCCGGCGGAGGCTCGATCGCGTCGCTCAACCGACTCTTGCAGAATCGCCTGCAGGTCGGGCCGCGAAGCGCCGGATCGATGCCCGGCCCTGCCTGTTTCAACCTGGGGGGAACGGAGCCCACGGTCACCGATGCGGATGTCGTCCTGGGCTACATCAACCCGGAGTATTACTACGGCGGCAAGATGCGCCTCGACAGGAATCGCTCGATTCAGGCGATTCGCGACAAAATTGCCAAACCCATGGGAATCAGCGTTGAGGAAGCCGCTGGAATCATTCGAAAGATCGTCAACGGCAACATGTCGTCCGCCATCATGAAGGAAGTTCACCTGCGCGGATACAGCCCGGAAGAGTTCATTCTGTTCGTCGGCGGAGGCGCCGGACCCACGCACGCCGAAGGATTCAAGGGCGATATCCCCAAGGCGGTGATGTTTCCTTTTTCGCCGGTTTTCTGCGCCTACGGCTCGTCGACGATGGACATCATGCACGTCTATGAGGTCTCCAAGAAGATCACGCTGATGACGCCGGGCGATCAACAGCTAACGCAGGACTACGATGCTTTCAACACCACGGTCGAGGCGCTGCTCGCGCAGGCTCGCAAGGATCTGGTGGGCGACGGCATGGATCCGCAGAAGGCGACGTTTGTGCTGGAGCTGGACATGCTGTACGGCGGACAATTCCACGTGAAACGGGCGCTTTCACCGCGCCTCGCGCTGAAATCCGGCCAGGACGTGCGCACGTTGTGCGACGCGTTCAACAAGGAGTTCAGCGAGGCCTTTAGCCCGTTCGTCGTGAATCCGGAGGGCGGCATTTTCATTGAGAGCTTTATCTTGAAAGCGATCGTGACGACTCCGAAGGTTCACTTGCCGAAAATGCCGTTGGAGAAGAGCGATCCCTCGGCGGCGCGCAAAGGCGAACGCCCCGCATACTGGCCCGATGCGGGGGACTTCCGGACGACGCCGATTTTCGCATACGAATCCTTGCGCCCCGGCAACGTGGTCGAGGGTCCGGCGATCGTCGAGGGAGAATACACGACGATGGTCGTACCGCCCCTCATGCGCTTTTCGATTGACGAGCGCGGGCTCGGTATACTGGAAGAGTAAGCAGCTTCAAGCATCGAGGAAATTTATGCCTATCCCGACACTGGCGGAAAAACTGGAATGGCTGAAGCCGGCGCCCACCACCCCGTATGAACGGGAATGCGCCGCCAAAGTACAGCAGGGCGATTACGAGATCGGCGTGCAGGTCACCAACGACATTCTCGACGAAGCCATGGAGGTATTCGTTCGCGCCTCGCGGAGCTACTTCGGCGTCTCCGGCGATTCGATGGTTGCCATCTTCACGGCGAACGGAGATCTGATCAACGGATCCTGCGGAACTTATCTGCACGCGATCATCCAGCCGATCATCATCAAGTTCGTCAAGAAATACTACGAGGTGAACCCGGGGATTCGCGACGGGGACATCTGGTACACGAACGACGCTCTTTACGGGGGCATCCATAACCCGGATCAGGTGGCGCTGATGCCGATTTTTCACAAAGGCCAGCTACTGGCGTGGGCTTCGGCGGCCTTGCATACCACCGAAACGGGCGCCATCGAGCCGGGCGGGATGCCGGTGAGCGCGAAGAACCGGTTTGAAGAAGGCCTTAACCTCCCACCGATCAAGATCGCTGAAAATTTCGAAATCCGGAACGATTTCTTGGAAATGTACTCCGCCTACGGGATGCGCGCTCCGGCCATGTTCATTTCCGATTTGCGGGCGCGCTGTACGACGGCGGACCGCGTCCGCGTCCGCGTGCTGGAACTGGTGGAAAAGCGCGGCGCCGATTTCGTGATTGGACTGATGCGCAAGATGTTGGACACCGCGGAGGCGGGCGCGCGGAAGAAGATTCGCGCGCTCCCCGATGGCAAGTTTCGCGCCGTAACTTTCAACGACGCCATTGGATGGACGCCGGCGCTGGTGCGCTCGTGCTATTTGACGCTCGTCAAGAAGGACGACGGAATCGTCTTCGATTTTCACGGAACCTCGCCAGAGAATCCATCGTCGTACAACGTCCACCCGCAGGCCGTGGTCGGGCACGTGGCGAATTTCATGTACGAGTACATGTTCCACGACCTGCCCATTTGCAGTTCCACGTTCGCGCCGATTGATTTCGTATTCCCAGAGGGTAGCATCGTCTATCCGGACAAGATGGCGGCCACCAGTTGCTGCGTCTACATCGGCATGCAGGCGCGCAACGCAACGCAGAACAGCTTCTCGAAGATGATCTTTTCCAACGCTTCTCTCTGGCAGCAGGCTACGGCGCCTCCCGGAAGCCAGCATACCTCTCAGATCTGCGCGGGACTTTCGCAGTGGAAGCTCGCGGTCTCCGACGTGCTTTCGTTTGCGCTCAACACCATGGGCCAAGGCGGCCGCGCGGAGTCGGACGGAATGGATGCGTACGGATTCGCGTGGTGCGCATTCGGCCGGGCTCCCGATTCCGAGCAGGTCGAGAGCGAATTGCCGATCACGGTTACTCTGTCTCAGCATTGGAAAGATTCGAGCGGCCCCGGGCTTCATCGCGGCGGCGCCGGCGGCGCGCAACATTGGATGGTCCATAAGGTGCCGGAAGTGGTGTCGATGTGCATGGGCAACGGTAGCAAAGTGCCGCTCGGCCAGCCTCTATTCGGCGGCTACGCCTCTTCGCCTATTCCGGGCATCAGCGTTCGCAAAGCCGATCTGCTGAGAGAGATGAGGGAGGGCGATCCGAATCTTACGCTCGATTTTCGGTCCATTGTGGAGAAGGGGTCGATCCATGGTGATTGGACGTACGATCTGGTGGCGCGCGCGCCCAAGGTCTATCAGGAAGGCGACGTAATCTTCGGGTTCAGCGGCGGCGGCCCCGGCTACGGCGACCCGTTGGAGCGCGACCCGGAGCAGGTTATCGACGACGTGCGCAAGCAGATCATCTCGGATTGGACGGCGCAGAATATCTACCGCGTAGCCTACGATCCCGAGCGGCGAAAGATCGACATCGAAAAGACCAAACAGCAAAGAGACGAAGAACGGCGTGCCCGGTTGGCGCGTGGCAAGGCGTTCGCCGAGTTCCAGAAAGAATGGAGCAAGCAGAGCCCCCCGAAAGAAATTCTGCAGTGGTATGGCTCCTGGCCGGACGCGAAACCGCTCGGGCCCGTCGTCCGATAGCGAGAAATGCCTGAGAATCTCACTCCCAGGCAAATGGTTAAAGGACTCGTGCAGGGGGTCGCGCCGCCGCGGCCGCTTTTCTTGCCGATTGTGTTTTCCCACGCCGCGCGCATCGAAAATTTGTCCCTGCGCGCGTTCCTCACGAACCCGACGAAGATTTCGAACTCCCTTCGGCAAGTTCGCGCGCACCTGCGCTCGGATGGCATCACGTGTTACTTCGATCCGTTCCTGGAAGCAGAAGCCCTGGGCGGCGTCGTGCAGTGGGGAGCGGAAGGGCAGCCGGCATCGCTTCGCTGGCCGCGGCAGGCGGCGCAAGGCGAACTCCCTGGAGGGCTTCGCTCTGCCGAGGAGGCTGTAACGAGTGGACGGGTCAATGTGGCCGCCGAAGTTGTCCGGCGCCTCAAACCCATGGTCCGCGACGACTGCCTGCTGACGGTCGGCATCACCGGCGTGTTCACGCTGGCCGCGCAGTTGACGCAAGTCGAACCCCGGGACGAGCTCCGCCCTCAAGACATTTCGCCCGATGCTATTGATCTCGCGGCTGCGGCGATCGCTCCTATCGCCAAGGCATTCGTCGAAGCGGGCGCCAACGTGGTCTTTATTCGGGAAGAAGTTCTGCCAACTCTCGCGGCCGAGGACGCTGAAGAGTGGGCGTCAAGGCTCGGTGCGACGATCAATATCATTCGCTTTTACGAGGCGCTTCCGGTGGTTCTGCTCACATGCGGGCGCTCGGTGGCAGCAAGCTCCGACGTCATCGCGAAACAGGCCTGGGATTGCGTCATATGTCCCGTTTTGGATGGCGCCGGTTCGAGTGCCCTCGGGGGACTCGCGGTATTGGGACCTGCAAGACTGGGAATCGCGTTGCCTCCTAAGGCTTTCGAGCCCGGCGGTCCCGGCCCTGACGAATCCATACGCAGCGTGGTTTCCCGCTTGCGGCCGGCAATCGTGACGACAACGGGCGACGTCTCAGCCACGGCGGAAATCGAGCGCCTGAAGAGATTGTGGGAAGATATTCGCTAGCGTTGCGACGCGCGGGACTTCTTCGCACGAAGCGGCGAATCAGGAAGCGTGAACGATGAGGGACCCGATTCAGCCACGGCACTCGGGCGCCGCCGGGGCCGGTTCGTCCCCAAGCGAAGCGGTCAAACCGGCTCGGGCCAACCGGACGACTCCGGGCGAAGGCGGGGGCGTGCGTCGGGTTCGGATGCGCACTTCTGGGGCGACGCTGGAACGCCTCGCCGGCGACGCGATGTTGATCAGGCCGGGGGAAGCGCTACGACCCTATCCCAAAGTGCTAACCGATCGCCCTTTTCATTGGGCGAAAGTGTGTCCAGACAAAGTCTGCGTCGCCCGGCGCGGCCCGAATGACGAGTGGCGATGGCTCACGTACGCGCAGGTTTGGGACTCGGTTCGCAGCGTCGGCCAGGCCCTCTTGGATCGCGGCCTTTCGGCAGAGCGGCCGGTGGCGATTCTTTCGGAAAACGATCTCGAACAGCTCGTTTTGACGCTGGCGGGCCAGCACGTCGGCATTCCCGTCGCGCCTCTTTCGCCTTCGTATTCGCTCGTTTCCAAGGATTTCGGCAAGCTGCGTCATGCGCTCAAGATTCTAACGCCGGGCATGGTTTTCGTTTCGGATGGCGCTCGCTACGCGCCCGCCATCGAAGCCGTGGCTGGCGAGCATGTGGAAGTTGTCGCCACGACCGCGCCACCGGACCGCCGCAACACCAACCTCTTCGCGGATCTGCTGGCGACAAATCCTACGTCGGGCGTCGAATCAGCGCACGACCAGATCGATCCTGACGGGGTGGCCAAATTTCTCTTCACGTCGGGATCGACCGACATGCCCAAGGCAGTCATCAACACGCACCGGATGATCTGCAGCAATCAGCAGATGATCGCACAGACATTCGGCTTTCTCGAAGACGAGCCGCCGGTGATCGTCGACTGGCTACCCTGGAATCATGTCTTCGGGGGAAATAACGACGTTGGCGCCTCGCTTTACAACGGCGGCACGTTCTACATCGACGACGGAAAGCCTGGCCCCGGTTCGATCGAAAAGACGGTCCGCAACCTGCGCGAAATTTCCACGACGATCTATTTCAATGTTCCGAAAGGATACGAAGATCTCTTGCCGTTCCTGCGGGCTGATTCTCAGCTGCGCGAGACTTTTTTCCGACGGCTGAAGCTGATGTTTTACGCGGGAGCAGGACTCTCGCAGCCAGTTTGGGATGCCTACCGCGATCTTGCGTTCGAAACGTGCGGCGAGCGAATCATTATGGCCACGGGACTCGGTTCCACGGAGACGGCGCCCATGGCTGTCCAGACAACTTGGGAAACTGACAGGGCTGGCATCATCGGCATCCCCGTCCCAGGCGTGGAACTAAAGCTGGTCCCGTGTGGTACGAAGCTCGAGGCTCGAGTCCGCGGGCCCAATATCACGCCGGGCTACTGGCGGCAGCCGGAGCTGACGCAGAAAGTATTCGACGAGGAAGGTTTTTACTGCTTCGGAGATGCGGTTCGATTTGTAGATCCCCACGACGTGAATAAAGGTTTGCTCTTCGACGGGCGTCTCTCCGAGGACTTCAAGCTGGCGAGCGGAACGTGGGTCAGCGTAGGCCCGCTCCGGGCGAGAATGATTGCCCACTTCGCGCCCTTCATCCGCGACGTCGTGGTCGCCGGCCTTAACCGCGGCTACGCCGCAGCGATCATTTTCGCCGATCTGGAGGCTTGCCGCGCGCTCGCCCCCGAACTGCCGAGAGGCGCGCAGCCCGCCGAAATCGTCAGGCATCCCGCCGTGAGCGCGCGCTTTCGGTCGCTGCTGAAAAGCTTCCTGAAAGAATCGACAGGTAGTTCGAACAAGGTCATGCGTGCCATCCTGGCGGAAGAACTTCCGTCGCTCGATGCCGGAGAGATCACGGACAAAGGCTCGTTCAATCAGCGAGCCGTGCTTCAACGCCGCGCAGAGCTTGTCGATCAACTGTATGCCGCGGAGCCGTCCTCGTTGATTCTGACGGTCAGCAGCAAGTAGCCGGAAGCGGGCGCACTAGGCTAGGCCCCAGCGCAAGCCGAGTGACGTCGAAACGGCGCTTCGTATGACGTCAAGCCCTAGCGAGCAGGGCTGTCGAGCGGACGACGCCGCGGGACGCCGCTGGAGAAACCGCGCTGCAGGAGTACCGGTACCCTTCCCGAATCCAGTGAGGCAGCCGCACCATGCACATCGTAGAATTCGCGCGCTTGTGACAACGGTCACAAGCGGGAGGTCGGGAGTGTGCGTATATTGCGCCTGAGGCAAATTGAATATGGGCGCCCTCTCCGTCCTATTCTTCTTCTTTGGTTTTCTCTTCGCGCAGCAAGGCGGCACACACCCGGTACCGCTTCCCAGCGACTTCGACGTCGCCAAGTGCACCGATTGCCACACGGATAAGACAGAAGGGAAATATGTCCACTCGGCGATGGTGATGGGCTGCAACGCCTGCCACGAAATCGAGACGAAGAACGATGAGACTACGATCAAGTTGCTGGCCCCGCCCACTGAGATCTGCACGACCTGCCACGAGCTCGAGAAGAAAAAGGTGATGCACGGCCCCTATGAGAAGGGCCAATGTTTGGCCTGCCACAACCCTCATAGCAGCGATTACGCCTTTCACACGCGGGCGGAGGTGGACACTCTTTGCTTGTCCTGCCACGGAGTGAATCAGCCAGGCGTGAAAGCCGAAGACGGCGTCGTCACAGTGTTAGGCGGGCAGACGATTCCCTTGGACGAATACCGCCAAGCACCGAAGATAGGGCTCGATCGCTCCGGGATGTCCGGCCACCCAATCATGGGTCACCCTATCGGAGGGCGCGACGATCCGCGCAAGAAGGGCACGCCGTTGAGCTGCGTGAGTTGCCATGCGCAGCACAGTTCGGACGTCTCGGCGCTGATGCCGGAACAAGTGAAGAGCGACATCGACCTCTGTACGCAGTGCCATAAGTGAGGACAAGGAAATGCCAGACCTGCGAATCATCCGCAACCGATGGGCCGCCGGGGCCGTTGCGCTTGTGCTTCTCATTCCTGCGGTGGCAATTCGAACTGCCGCGGACAAGCACAAGAAAGGCCAGCAAAGAAAAGCTCTTCAGCTGGTTTGGCCCCTTCCCCCGGCGGAGCCGCGGATTAAGTACATCGAATCGATTCACGGGGCGATGGACGTGGAGCCCGCGAAGAAAGCGAACTTTCTCGACCGGCTTGCGGGGATTCGGGTAAAGGATTTCAAACCGGGGTTCGTAAAACCCTACGGGATTGCGGTGGATTCACACGGGCGGATCTACGTGGCCGATAGCGGTCAAGGCATCATCTTTGTATTAGATCGCCAGCAGAAGAAAGTCACCTTCCTGGGCCGTACCCCACAGGTGCGCCTGCGCGTTCCCATCGGAATCGTCGTGGACGGCAAGGATCGTGTGTGGGTCGCCGACTCGCTGGGTCAGCATGTCTATGCCTTCGACCCTGATTCGGGACAAGTTCTGTTTGCCCTGGGGAAGCCAGACGAGATGGTGAATCCCACCGATGTCGCCGTGGACGATGCGCGCCACCGCCTCTACGTTGTCGATTCCCGGCAGCACTGCGTGCTCATGTATGACTCCGAATCCGGCCAGTATCTCAGCAAGTTCGGGAAACGAGGCATCGGCAACGGAGAGTTCAACTTTCCCACGAACATCGCGCTCGACCGAGCCGGGCGAATCTACATTTCCGACACCTTGAACCACCGCGTGCAGATCTTCGATCCCGAGGGCAAATTCGTGGATACCTTCGGCGAGCAGGGCAACCATCTGGGCGACATGCTGAAGCCGAAGGGCGTGGCCCTCGATCGCGATCAAAACATTTACGTCGTGGATGCGGACTTCGACAACTTCCAGATTTTCGATCAGAAGAAACAGCTGCTGATGTTTCTCGGCAGTTATGGACAGGGGCCTGGGACTTTCTGGCTCCCGGCCGGTATTTGCATCGATCAGCAGAACTTTATCTACGTGGCGGACCAGAACAACCGCCGCATTCAGATCTTCCAGCTTTTGAATGGAAAGACCAACGACGGGGGCGCCGCGAAGGCTTCGGCCGCTCCCTCGCAGCTTCCCACTCATTTGAGCAAAGGAGGTGGCCCCGAACACACGGGCGATAGAGGGATGTAGCAGTAAATTCTCAACGGAGAAATCCATACTATGAAACGTACTGTCATATTGCTTCTCGCATTCGTTGCATTGCTGTTTGCGAGCACGAGCGCTCAAGCACAGTACTCGCGCATCGCGGACATCGTGGGCACAGACCACAATTTGTCCGCGACCGGCCCCGGCAGCATAAAGGCCGAGACGCAAACACAAATCTGCTTCTACTGCCACGTTCCGCACCAAGTACAAGACACCACCGACCCCGCCGTCACCTCGGGGCCCGCGAACCAACCGCCACTCTGGAACCACTATCTCTCCGCGAAGGCGAGCTACGGGGTTTACAGCAGCCCATCGTTTGATGCC
Source organism: Candidatus Polarisedimenticolia bacterium (assembly GCA_035576265.1). GTDB lineage: Bacteria > Acidobacteriota > Terriglobia > Acidiferrales > UBA7541 > Palsa-295. The sequence goes on along the minus strand of DATLWP010000460.1, from coordinate 6,168 downwards.
ATGGGTACGGACATCAGCGATCTTGGCGGTGCGGTGGCCGGCTCGGCAGCCGTGTCGAACCTTTGCCTAAGCTGCCACGACGGCACGGTGGGTGTGAACACACTGTACAAGGGCGAGTACGTCTCCGCCACCGGAGAACGCCAATCGCCGTCGTTTTATGACGACACCGGCGCAGTCTCTGGCCCTAACGTCCCGGTATACATGATGGCTGATACCCAGATCGGGGCGGGCGTTTACGGCCTCTCGAGCACCCATCCGCTAAACTTCACCTATGACGCCGCGTTGGCTGCGAAGTCAATCAGCCTTCAGGTGCCAGCGGTGGACACCAGCGGGATCGGCGGGGCCCGGCTTGGCTTGACCACCTCCACCGGCAAGTTCCTTCCTCTGTTCGCGGGCAAAATGCAGTGCCCGAGCTGCCATAACGTTCACAGCAACGCGAATGGCAGACCGTTCCTGCGTGCCTCGACAAATGGGAGCGAGCTTTGCCTCGGTTGTCACGGTAAGTAACCTCGAATCGGGAGGCTCTGTTCGAGAGGGGGCGGAGCCTCCCCTTCGGGTAGGAGGACGGAGGTGGTCACGATGAACGGGAAAGGTGTCATCAGAGCAAGCAGGCTGGCTCTCGCTACTCGGTGGTTGTTGTTCGCTGCTCTTGCGGGGGCGGGACTTTTATCGCAGGCCTCATCGCAGGCATTGCCGAAGGACGAGCAGGTAGTCGCGCGCGTCAACGGGACTGCCCTCACCGAAGGCCAATTAGCCGACGAAATCGAGAATCTCTACCCCAGCAACTCTGCGCATGGGGGCATAACGCCCTCCAAAATGGTAGAAATCCGCGCGAAAGCATTGGAAGAGGTCATCGTCGAAGAGCTGGCGTGGCAGCGGGCCGTGAAGACTCACGCGGTCGTGCCGAGAGCGAAAGCTCGTGCCGAATACGCGCGCTTGCGCGTCAAGTACGGCGCCGAAGCGTTTGACCGGTCCATGAAAGCAAGCGATCTGACGCGGGAGCGATACCTCGGTGTGCTCCAGCGCCGGATGACCCTCGAGCAGGAATTCAAGCGGGACGTTTACCTTCCCTCGCGCGTTCGCTCGGAGGCTGTGCGCGCCTACTATCGGCAAAACAGGAAAAAATTCTTGCGGCCTGAACAGGTGCACGCACGTCTGATCCTCGCCGCAGTGGATACCAAGGGTGGGCCGGACTCCGATCGAAAGGCAAAAGAGAAGATACAGAAGGTGTACGCCGAGCTGAAGGCAGGCAAGGATTTCGCGTCACTCGCTCAAGAGTACTCCGACGACTTCTACCGCGTGAAAGGAGGCGACATCGGCTGGGCGCACCGCGGACGATTGGAGCCGGAATTTGAAAAAGTCGCCTTTAGCCTTCCGGTGGGCAAATTCAGCGAGCCCTTCCACACGAAGTACGGCTACAGCGTGATGAAGGTGGAGGAGCGCCAGCCAGCCCACCAGATGTCGTACCAGGAGGTCCGCCAGATGCTGAAGGCGGAACTGGAGCAGAAGAAGTTACAGGAACTCCGCCAGGCCTGGGTGGCGAAACTGAAGAACGGCGCGCAGATCGAGATCGTGCAGGAAAAGCACGCACCACACGCAGCGCAATGATTTCCGGCACATCAATCTCGGCGAACTGGGTCATCAGGCGGGTGATCGTCATTGCAGTCGCTTGGATCGCATTGGCTGCTGCACCGCTCTGGGCACAGGCCGCGCGTCACTCCCTCAGACTCAACGGTTGGGGAGGCTTCGGCTTCAACTACACGAACATCGGATCGGGCGACGGCCGACTCGTCACGTCGAACTCGCGCGATCTGATTAGTGAGCTTGGGCTGGACGCCAGCGGCTTTCTCTATGATCCACGCCTGATGAACTATTCGTTTTCAACGTTCTGGGACCGCAACAGCACGGGCGTGGACCAGGGGAGCGCCAGCGCCAACGGGTTGAACTTCAATGGCAGCCTTTCGTTTCTGCCGGAGCGCAGCTTTCCCTTCAGTGTCTACTTCTCGCGGGGCACCAGCGATCAGAGCGGCTCGCTCATCCCTCCGTTCACCACGAGGACATCCCAATGGGGTCTAAGGGGACAGCTGAAGCAGCCGAAATTGGCATATATCAGCTATAACCTGGGATTTGGAAGTACATCGAACGACCTATTTCCCAACTTGGTTTTCGATTCAAAGCAGCGATTCGCGAACGTCACGGCGCAGCGCAGGCTCGTCGGGTGGGACATGCGCTTCAGCGAGGATTACGCGCGCACAACCAGTACCTACTCCGACTACCTCGAGCGTGACAACACGCTGAGCGCTGCCGCTTCCCGGGCACTGGGTAATAACGCCCGTTTGGACTTGGGCGTCGGCTATTCCGCCTTTAAGTTCGGGACCCTGACAGGAGCCAACTCCTCGAAATCCGACGTCTTGCTTGCAAATGGCAGCCTGCAGTGGCGTGTAACGTCGAAACTCGACACATCGTTCAATGCCAGTATCAATCACAATGCGGTCAATGCGCTGCGCATTCTGTCCTCGCAAGGAGGCCCCTCGGCGCCCTTGCCGTTTAATGCTCAGGCGGTCGATACGACGTCCGAATCGTTTGCAGCCAGCTCAAACTATCGAGCCACGAAAAACCTCAGCCTCACGGCCGGTTTGAGTTACAGCCACAACAGCCTGCCTCTCGCTACGCTTTCGACGCTGCCACCCAGCACGCTCGACTTCTTCACGACGTCATCCCTCAGCCCGAACGTCGGCTATAACTATCGCCATAAGATATGGAAGTTCGAGTACCGCGGCGCAAGTTCGGTCAACTGGCAGCGTTTCGCTTTGGCCAGCGGAAGATCCGACTCGGGCTTCGGGTTCAGCCTGGACAACGGCATTTACGGTGGAAACGTTCGCCGCCTTCGATACGGGGCTGCCTATCGGTATAGCCAGCGATCAAATCCAATCTTCTTCAACCTCGCCACCAGCTCGGATCACCACGTCAGGCTGAATGCGGAGACATCCCACTTTCGTGGACTCACCCTGCAGGCCATCGCGGAAATTGGCAAGACCAGCCTCGACTTGACGAGCTCTCACCTGACGCTCGACTTGCGCAACTACATGGTCTCGGCCACGATGCGCCAACTGAGCGTTTACGGATCCCACAGTACGTCAAATTCCGATCAGCTTCTTTTCGGTCTTGCATTCCCCCTGGCTGAACCTCGTATCCCGGCGGAAAATCAGCCTGTTGCAGCGGACCAGCCGTTCAATCCGTTGATTCTTTCCCAGGTTGCCAGCGACCGCGTGGGCGTGGTTTGGCGTCCTCGAATTAACCTGCAGATCGGCGGTGGCTATTGGCAGAGCAATTACGATTTTGCGTTCCTGCAGCAAACGCGGAACGAATTTCGCCAATTGGACTTCACCGTCCAGTATAAGTTCGGACGATTCACGATGTACGCCGGGTATGGAAGGGCCAACTCCCAGGCGAAGCAGTTCAACCAGCACGCGAACCGCGTCATCTTCCGCATTCGGTTCCCCTTCCACATTCTCTAGCGCTCCGATATTCTTTAGTGCGGAACAGATTGCGGAGGAAGGGTCGGATGGGCACCGGGAATGGATTACAGCGTGCTTTTGCCGGAGCAACGAAAGTGTCGCTTCTGGTGCTTGGCGCGTTGTGTCTTCTGACCGTCCCCGCTCTGGCCGGGCAGGCCCGCGACGGGAAGGGTGCCGAGGACGCTCTCGTCTGGCCGGCGCCACCCGAGCCACCGCGCATCGAGTTTGTCCAGACGTTCTCGCGGGCCAGCGATTTCGGGTGGAAGCGCTCGCTGTGGCGGAAGTTTCTGGACTGGGCGAAGAGCGATACCGACCCTTCGCTGCTCAAGCAACCCTACGGAGTTGCGGTCGACTCGAAGGGCCGCATAGTGGTCGCCGACGCGGGCGCGCGAGACGTGAAGATTTTCGACCCTCGGGATAAATCCGTGAAAGTCGTGCGCGGGTACAAGAAGACGTACTTCGGCTCTCCCGTCAGCGTGGCGGTCGATGATGCGCAACACATCTATGTCTGCGATTCGGCAGCGGGGCGTGTCTTGAAATATTCCCGAGACGGAAAATTTCTCTTGTACATCGGTGGAGAAGAGGGTGCATTCAAGCGCCCGGCTGCCGTGGCTTTCTCTCCAGCCAACCACGACGTCTATGTGCTGGATGCCGCGCGGCCAGCTGTTTTCACCTACACAACGGAAGGCCGCTTCATCCGGAGGTTTGGCGAGTCCGGAGCCGGTCCCGGCCAGTTCAACTTCCCGACATTCGTCGCAGTAGATCGTGCCGGACGACTTTACATCAACGATACGTTGAATTTTCGCATCCAGATGTTTTCACCCGACGGAAAATTCCTGGCGCAATTCGGGCACCTGGGCGATGGCTCGGGGAATATCAATCGTCCGAAGGGATTGGCGCTCGATTCGGAGGGGCACATCTACGTAGCCGAGGCGCTGTTTTCCGTCGTTCAGATTTTCGATACTCGCGGTGAGTACTTGCTCAGCTTCGGCAAGAGTGGAAAGCGCAACGGAGAATTCTACATTCCTGCCGGAGTGGCGGTAGACGAGAGCGATCACATTTACGTGGCCGATCCGTTCCAGCGTCGCGTGGAGGTTTTCCGGTACCTGCCCGAACGGCACGCAGCGTTGCCTCCCGCCCCGGGAGGTGCCCAGTGAAGCGGTGGGTGCTGCTGGGATTATTTCTGGCGGTGTGCTCCACCGTTGCCGCGCCGCAGGACAGCAACATAAGCCAGATCAAGGATTCCAAGCACGACTTCAGCGTTACCAGTGCAGCTACAATTAAAGCCTCTGCCGACGATCAGCGGTGCGTCTTCTGCCATACTCCCCACAATGCCAGTCCCGTTGCGCCGCTCTGGAATCAGACGTTGTCCCAAGGGTTTACTTACCAGATCTACCAGAGCTCCACGATGAAAGCGGCGGAGGGTCAGCCGCAGGCCGGCGACTCTTCTAAACTCTGCCTGAGCTGTCACGACGGAACGGTCGCTTTGGGCGACACCGTGAATGACGGGCTCATTCCCTTCCAAAATGTGCCTACGGATCAGAAGCTTCCGCCCAGCGCCACGGCAAACATCGCTGGGAGTTCCCTCAGCTTTGCCAATAGCCACCCGTTCTCGTTCGCTCCGGACCTAAGCGACGCCCAGATTCGACTGCCTCCTGACGGAGACGCAGTCAAGCTTGACTCACAGGGACGCGTGCAGTGCACGAGTTGCCATGATCCGCACAACGAGCTCCTTGATCCGATTGAAAAGCGGTTCTTGGTGAAGAACAATTCTTCGTCAGCGATCTGTACCACCTGTCACGTGCTGCAGGGCGGTATCGGCGAGAATCTATGGAGTTGGAGCGGGACACAGGGCTCACCGTCGAGCCATAGCATTGCCCCGAACTCCTATGCCGCAAATACAAACGACGGCATCCCGTATCTCGGATCGCATACGGGATACCCGACCGTTGCGACGAATGGCTGCGAATCGTGCCATCGCCCTCACTCTGGGCAAGGAAGCCAGGAATTGCTCAAGGGAGAAACCGACCAAGTCTGCTTTCAGTGCCACGACGGAAATCCCACTACGGGCTTGCCCGACCTAAAGTCGGAATTCACGCTGAAGATCTATACGCACCCTTCGCTCGGTCCTCAGGGTGGCCACGACCCAGCCGAGGCGCCGGACAATATTCTGACCCGCCATGCCGCATGCGACGACTGTCACAATCCCCATGCCGCACGGCCGGATGCGACCACGCCTGTCCCGCCACAGCTCTTGGGAACCCTCCTGGGGGAGAGCGGCATCAGCGAGACTGGCGGCCCGCTCGACCCGCAGCGCGGCACCGGCGAAGCTGTCTTTGAGTACGAGATTTGCTTGAAGTGCCACAGCTACAACACCACCAAGCCCCAGGTCCCCGGCTACCAGGTTTACGGCCCTCTGCCAAACCGCCAGCTGCCTTCCACCGATTTGCGGCAGGCCTTCACTTCAACCGCATCCCTCCATCCGGTGATTAACCCGCGCGGCCTGAGCGGCGGGCCGGGCGGAGGCGTGCCTAGTCTATTGAGCGCGGTGGTGGATGGCTCCGGAGCGCCGATCGTCTCGCGGCCGCTGTCACCCTCGTCCCAGATTTATTGCATCGACTGCCATTCGAGCGATACCGGTAGGAATTTG
>DATLWP010000459.1:0-3311 GCA_035576265.1 Candidatus Polarisedimenticolia bacterium | reverse complement strand
CAATATCGCGCCAGACGCGGCAAAGAGTCTCGCCGACCTGGCGGATGACATTCTTGCGGTCCGCCTGGATCTCAGAAATTCTCGAGCGCATCACGTGGGCCTGCTCGCTGTGCTCGAAGAGTTCGCCACGCGAGCGGATCCACTCCTTGAATTCGACCAGAAGGCTCGAGAACTGATTGGCGGTCTCCTGGGCGATGAATTTCAGGAGCGCAAGACGATGAAGGACATCGGTTTCGATGGACTGCTGGTACTTCGCCCGAGTGAGCGACTCCTGCAGAATTTCGGTGAGAAGCCTGCGGAAGGCCGCGTGCTCGGGAGCCCCCGAACGCTTTCGGTCCTTTTCCTGGTTGTAGGGAAGGGTGAGGTTCACCGTCTGGCGGACCAGATCGAGCAGGTATTTCCTGGCGAACTCGACAAAGCGCGGACTCAGAAAGACGTCGTGGTGAATATTGTCGACGCCCAGCGTCAGATTCTCCAACCGGATTTCGGCTGAATACGGTTCGAGCTTCATCCGGGCGGGATGTGTGGACGTCGAAATGGTGCGAATTTCGGGCACGCGGGATCCGCTAACAACCCAAATTCCACTGTAGCCGAGGCGAAAATTGGGGGCAATCGAACTAGGCGAAAGGGTTACTGCCGCATAAGCACGCGGAGACTTTTGCCTTCTCGCAGACGAGGCGCGCTTAACGCCGCACCACAGGAGCTACCGGTGGCTCAAATGCAGCGCGCGCCCGTCGAGAACATGGCACCGAATCGAGCATTTCCGGGTAAAATGGCGGACCATGCCAAAGCTAATGGAAGGCAAGACCGCCATCGTTCTCGGCGTTTGGAACAAATGGAGCATCGCGTACGCAATCGCGCAGGCCTTCGTGCGCGAGGGGGCGACGTTGCTGCTCACCTATCAAAACGAGCGCGCCAAGCCTGCCGTTGAGGACCTCGGGCAGCAGCTTGGAGTGTCGGGATTGTTTCCTTGCGAGGTTCAACAGCAGTCGGACATCGACAAGCTCGCCGAAGCCCTGCAGGCGCAGGGACGGCGGCTGGACGTCGTAGTTCATAGCCTCGCCGCTGCAAAACACGAGGACCTCAATCAGCCGTTCGTGAATACGTCGCGGGAGGGCTTCCAGTTCGCGCTGGACGTGAGCGCGTATTCGCTGGTGGCCATAGCGAAGGCGCTATCGCCGCTGATGACAGACGGCGGCGCAATCATGACGCTGACTTATCTTGGGTCCACGCGCGTGGTTCCCAACTACAACGTGATGGGTGTAGCCAAGGCGGCGCTGGAAGCGGAGATGAGATATCTCGCCAGCGAGCTGGGGCCGAGTAAGATCCGCGTCAATGCTATTTCCGCGGGCGCGATCAAGACCATCTCCGCGCGAGGGATCAAGGATTTGTCGAAGATGCTCGACTTCATGGCACAGCACGCGCCGCTGCGGCGAAATACCGACATTGCCGAAGTCGCGGATACCGCCGTCTTCCTTGGAAGCGACCTCGGGCGCGGCGTGACAGGCAACGTGATCTACGTGGATGCCGGGTTCCACATCATGGGCTAGTGTTCGCCAAGACCTCCGCAGTGTCTTCAATCGAAATCCGGCGCGTGTCTTCGGAGACGTGCTCGAGATGAATGCGCACGACGGGCCAGTCGGCGCGCAGCGTGAATTTCTCCGGCCACTCGACGATCACGATCGCTTCTTCGGTGAGAAAATCCTCGAGGCCAAGCGATTCCAGGTCGTGAAAGTTCCCCACGCGGTACAAATCGACATGATAAACCGTCGCGGCATCCGCGTACTTGTGGACCAGAGTGAACGTAGGGCTCGTCACCTGGTCTTCTTCGGCAGCGCCGAGGCCGCTTACAATTCCCTTCGTGAGCGTCGTTTTCCCTGTCCCGAGGTCCCCTGACAGCAGAATGAGCGCCGGAGGTTTTAAGCGAGCGCCCAAATCGCGGCCAAGTTCGAGTGTCTTTTCAACCGAATGCGTGAGGATCTCGCGTCTAGCCACGGCCACACTCGGAGTAAAACTGCCGATACGCGGCCGGAATGGCGCGGATGAGATCGGAGGCCATCAGGGGCGCCTCGCCGACCTCGGCTGCCGCAGTATCTCCGGCAAGGCCGTGGAGATAGGCGCCGAACGCGAGCAGCAGGGGCCAGTTCGCTTTTCCATATTGTGCCGTCAAACCTGCGAGCATGCCCGTGAGGACATCGCCGGTGCCGGCGCTTGCCATCCCGGGATTGCCGGTGGAGTTGATCCAGATCGGGCCGTTAGGCGCGGCGATGACGGTCTGGTGCCCTTTCAGGACGACGTGCGCGTTCCAATCGCCTGCGGCTTTCAGCGCCATCTCAACCCGGCGGGATTGGACTTCACTTGTCGAGCAGCCCAGTAGACGCGCCATTTCACCCGGATGAGGAGTGACCACGATTGAATCCGTGGGATCTCTCAGCTCGTGTACACGGCCCGCGAAAGCATTCAAGCCGTCGGCATCGAGTATGATGGGTACGCGTGCCCGCATACCCGCAACCACGCGAACGAATTCCTGCGTTTCGGTCTGCGTCGTCAAGCCAGGGCCAACGGCGAGCGCGTTTTTCCCCGCGAGGAGCTTGCCGAAGAAATTGCCCTCAAAGCAGCGGGAGGATATCGTGCCGGCGAGAGTGGCGACGAGCGGTTCGGTCATGATTTCGGGCGTGTGCGCGGCGACGATGGGAAGCACCGGCTCGGGCGTTGCGACCGTAACAAGGCCGACTCCGGCGCGCAAGGCTCCCCACGACGCGAGCACCGCTGCGCCGCTCTTCCCAACCGAGCCAGCAACGATCAGCGCGTGGCCGTAGTCGCCCTTATGCCCCTCCGGTTTCCGGGGGGCGGCGAACCGGGCGAATTCTCGCGGCTCGCTCCAGCGGAGATTCTCCTTCCCCACCTTCTCGATTAGTTCCGCGGGTGACCCGATTTGCCGCACGGCGAGCTGGCCCACGTGGCCTGGTCCAGCGGCGAGCACGAGGCCACGCTTAGGGGCCGTGAAGGTGACCGTGTAGTCTGCCGTAACGGCGACTCCGGGAATTTCGCCTGTGTCCGCGTGAAGCCCGGAGGGAATGTCGACGGCTACCACGATCTGCTCGGGGCGCCTGCTATTCACATCGCGGATCGCTTCCTCGAAGGGGCCTTCAGCGGGGCCCCGTACGCCTGTGCCCAGAAGCGCGTCCACAACGATGTCTGCAGAAGCCACTTCTGCCCTGGACGATTGCCATTCCTTCGCACTGCGAATCACGCGCAGCTCGCGCGACGTTTTCTTCCAGCGCCTGAAATTCGCCGCGGCGTCCCCTTTC
>DATLWP010000458.1:0-2836 GCA_035576265.1 Candidatus Polarisedimenticolia bacterium | reverse complement strand
GTTGGTCAGCGGAAACCAGCGCGCCGGGAGCAACAGATAAACGGAGGTCTTATCAACGGAAGCGAAGCGCAAGCCCTGCGTGGGGCTATCTTCTTCGCTCGATACCGCCCCGCTGTAGTCGAAGGTGAGCGTGACTTGTTTTCCGGGCGTCGCCGTGTCCGGAAGCTCCACGCTAAGCAGGAGCGGGGAATTGTCATCGCGGCCAAAGGTGAGAGATTGTCCGTCGGCCGCCTTGACGGAGCTCACGCGCAAGTCGGGATGCAATTCGACGAGCAGCGTTTTCGCGACTTGGTTGGCGACGAAATCCACCTTGGCCTGCGCCGAGATGGTCTGGTGCTCGGGATGCGCCAGAACTTCTACGTTGTAGTTCGTTGCCCGGAATGGAAACGCGCGCGGAGCCTGCGCCAGCGCTGAACTTACCGCGAGAAGGAAGAACGCCGGAACAACAGGCCATCGTTTGATCATGAGCAAGAGGGGATCCTCTCTCGGGAATCGCTATTACCTTCCGCCTAGGTAAGATACCGGATAATCCTCCGCAGTTGCCCGCATGAGGGATCACAGCATTCGGGCAAAGACGCTTGCAGCGCGCTCAATGGCGCCGCCGGAACCGAGCCTGGCACGGACTTCCGCGAGCCCGTCCTTCATCTCCGCGCGCGCCGCGGGCGAATCCAGCAATCGGCGGACCTCCGCGGCGACGGCGGCGGGAGTGAAATCATCCTGGATCAACTCCGGGACAACGCGGCGGCCCGCAACCAGATTGACCATACTGAAAAAGGGCGTGCGCACGAGGCGCCGAAGGATCAAGGCGGTGAGCGGCGCGACACGGTAGATCACGACCATGGGCGTTCCGAGCAGCGCAGCCTCGACCGTGGCCGTTCCGCTTGCCACGATCGCGCAATCGGACGCGGCGAGCGCATCGTACGTGCCTCCCTCGACCCTCTTGATGTCCAGGCCGGAAGGGCCGCCATCGAGGGCGAGCCCTTCGGCGGGCAGGCCAGGCGCGACGGCGTGGACAAATTGCACGCCTCCCGATCGTTCCCGTTGCCGGGCCAATTCCTCGCAGGCTGCGAGGACGCGCGGATAGTTCTGCGCCAACTCGTTGCGGCGGCTGCCGGGGAGAAGCGCCACAATGGGCCGCTCCGCATCGAGCGCATGGCGAGCGGCAAATTCCTGACGAGTCATGGCCGGCCGCACGACATCCGCGAGCGGATGGCCGACGAAATCCACCGCAACGCCCGCATCGCGATAGATCTTTTCCTCGAAAGGAAAGATCACGACCATGCGCTTCACGAGACGTTTGATTGTCCGCACGCGCCCCGCGCGCCAGGCCCATACCTGCGGCCCGATGAAATAGCCGACGGGAATCCCGGCTTGTTTCAAGCGCCGCGCGACGCCCAGGTGGGTTCCCGGAGAATCCACGAGGATGGCGAGCGTGGCGTGCCGCTGAGCGGCTTCACGCGCAAGCCGGCGCTGGACGCGAATTACGGAAGGAATCCTGTGCAACGCTTCCGTGATGCCCACAACGGCAACTTCGTGATAGTCGGCAATCAACTCGACACCCGCCTCGGCCATGCGCGGCCCGCCCATGCCGAAAAAATGCGCGCCGGTGCATTGCCTTAAAGCGGCAGCCAGACGTGCCGCATACATGTCGCTCGACGCCTCGCCGGCAGAAATCAGAACCGTGGGAGCGCTCATGCGATGTGCCAGCGGATTAGCGCGAAAACCTTCTGCGAGGGAGACCGCGGAGGCACCGTGCGGGCGCGTCCACTGGTTGTGGGATTAATCATCGGCAGGCAAAGGCTGCGAGAATCCGGCCGCCGCCGGACCAGAAAAAGAAATGGCCAGCTCCTGGTCCTTGTACTGCAGCTGGTAAAGGCGGTAGTAGATTCCGCGGAGGGCGAGGAGTTCCTGGTGCGAACCCTGTTCGCGCAGGCGCCCCTTGTGGAATACGAGGATGCGGTGCGCGTGCTGGATGGTGCTGAGACGATGGGCGATCACGACCGCAGTGCGACCCGTGAGCAGGCGGTCGAGCGCTTCGCGAATCATCAACTCCGTCTTGGTATCCACGCTCGAGGTGGCTTCGTCGAGGATCAGGAATTTCGGATTGTGAGCCAGGGCGCGCGCGAAGCTGACGAGCTGCCGCTGGCCGACGGACAGCGTTCCGCCGCGTTCCGTGACGGGCGTTTCGACACCCTGCGCCAGAGACTGGACGAACGGGTCGAGTCCCACTTCCCTCAGCGCGCGCTCGGTGGCGGCGCGGTCGATCTTTTCGGTGCCGAGCTTGACGTTCGATTCGAGCGTTCCCGTGAAAAGGAACGGGTCCTGGAGCACGATTCCGAAGAGGCAGCGCAGATCCTGGATGTCCATTTCACGGATGTCCACGCCGTCGAGCAGGATCTGGCCGCGCTGGATATCGTAGAAGCGCAGAAGGAGTTGAATGATCGTGGTCTTTCCTGCGCCGGTGTGGCCGACGATGGCGAGCGTTTGGCCCGGCTCGACGCGGAAGGAAACGTCGCGCAAGACCCAGTCTTCTTCCTTCGGCTCGGCGCCGCCGTTATAGGCAAACCAGACGTTGCGAAATTCAATCTCGCCGCGAGGGGCAGGAAGGACACGCGAGAGTGCGGGCGAAGCAATCGTCACGGGCTCGTCGAGAAGTTTGAAGATGCGCTCGGAAGCGGCCATGGCCGTTTGCAGGATATTGAATTTTTCGCTCAAGTCCTGAATGGGACGGAAGAAGCGCTGCGCATACATCATGAAGGCGATCAGGACGCCGATTTCGAGGGTACCGCCGATCGTCCGGCCGCCGCCGATCCAGTAAAGCAGCGCGACACCCGCC
>DATLWP010000457.1:0-1557 GCA_035576265.1 Candidatus Polarisedimenticolia bacterium | reverse complement strand
TGTCGCGGATGGATTGCCGACGACCATGCCGGCGGCGCTTCAATTGACCGATGAAACATCTGAGCCGGAGAGGAAGCCCGCGCTCAGCGGCCTGGCCTCGTCTCCAAGACACTTGGCGGACAGCTTCGAGCCGCTGCCGCTGCGCGGCTGGTTTTTACTCATCCAACTTTTACCTGCTCTCGGTTTCGCGGGACTTTGGGCGTGGGACCAGCGCCGGCGACATCTCGCGCTTCATCCGGAAATTGTGCGACGCCGGGCGGCCCGTCGCCAGCTTCGGCGTCAAAGACGGATGCTCAAACGTGCCGCTGCCGAGGGCGACGCGCCGGGCTATGCCCGCTACTCGGTGGCCGCCATGCAAATCGCCTGTGCCCCGCATTACCTCGCCGAGCCGCGCGCGTTGGTTTGTGGCGATGTCTTGAATGTTCTCAATGCGCCTGAACGTGAAGGCCGGACAGGTGAAGTGATCCGGCAGCTCTTTGCGGCAGCCGACGATTCGCGTTTCGCTGTGTCACCGCGAACGCCGGTTGAAGCCTTCGCGTTGAAACCCGAACTGGACGGAATTCTCCTGAGATTGGAGGAGCGATTGTGAAATTTCAATTGCCGACCATTCTCGCCGTGTCCGGCCTCGCGCTCGCCTGTGCCGTTGCAAACAGCGGGTCTGCGCCCGCAGCAGATTCTTTGTTCGAGCAAGGCCTTACAGCTTTTCGCGCAGGAGATTTTGCGGGAGCAACACAAGCGTTTCGCGATTCGCTCACGAACCAACCGGCTTCAGGCACGCTCGTCAACCTCGGCATCGCCGAATGGCGGCGAGGTCGCGCCGGGCAGGCCATCCTGGCGTGGGAACAGGCCTCGTGGATTGATCCGTACGAAAGGGCTGCGCGCAACAATCTCGATTTTGCGCGGACGGTCGTGCAACTCGATGAGCCGTACCTGAAGTGGTATGAGAGCGCCTCGACCTGGCTGCCGCCCGATGTCTGGGCCTGGCTCGCGTGGGGCAGCTTGTGGCTGGCGGTCGCGATGATCTTACTCCCGCGAGTGCGGCGCTGGCGCAAATCCGGCTGGCATCAAGCGCTGGCGGCATTGGGGTTGGGTGTTTTCTTGCTGAGCATTCCCGCGCACCTCGGGATTGTCACGCGATCACGTATGGGCATCGTGCTGGACAACAATACCCCGCTGCGGCTCACGCCGACTGAGGACGCTGAATCGGTTTCGTCGTTGGCCGCCGGCGAAACGGCGCGCCGGGTTCGAGCCCGGGGAGATTTCGTTTTCATTCGGACCCTGCGCGACTCCGGTTGGATCAAGCGGGAACAATTCGGCCCGAATTGTCCGAACGCGGAATAACAACTTCATCGGAATGCCAGGGACAATTTCCGGGCAAACATCGGCACTTGCTGGAGGACGGTCCGCGCGCTTAAGATTCGCTGGTCGTCGTGCGTCCGTAGCTCAATTGGATAGAGCTTCTGACTTCGGATCAGAAGGTTGCAGGTTCAAGTCCTGCCGGACGCGCCACTTTATCAAGGATTACGCCGAATCCATTCACGTTGCATATTCACTTGT
>DATLWP010000456.1:0-13876 GCA_035576265.1 Candidatus Polarisedimenticolia bacterium | reverse complement strand
CTGATCCGATAAACTGCAATTCGGTGACCAACAACTGCCAATCGGGAATCCCGGTAGCCAGTTCCGGCGGCAAGTACGACCGCGTGGACCCGAACAACCCGAATTCTAACTGGTTGAACAAATCGGCTTTCCTTCCGCTCTGCACGTCTTTCAACCCAGCTACTTGCCCGGTTCCACTTCCGTCGACTTCGCCGTACTGCATTGGGGGAGTTCCAAACTTAGCAGGTAATCCGAACGCTCCGTGCGGCGCGACGTTTCCGGTCGCATCCACGTGGCTGAATGCCGGAACCGGTTTCGGCAACGCCGGAAAGAGCATCGTCGCGGGGCCTGGGCAGTTCAACTTCGACATGGCCTTGCTCAAAAACACGAAGATATGGGAGCACGGGACGCTGCAATTCCGGATCGAGGCATTCAACATTTGGAACCACGCCCAATTCAACCCGCCTCCTGGCATTAACGTCACCGGGAGCCAGTTCGGCAAAATCACTTCAACCAGCGTGACGCCGCGCGTATTCCAGTTCGCTCTCAAGTACATGTTCTAGGCGCGACGCAAAACCGGCCCCATCCTCTCTGTTTTGTATGGAGAGGATGGGGCTTTTTTTGCGTATCTTGCACGCGCGGCGACGGCTCAACAGCCTGCAAATCGCTTCCCGCGCGCGGAAATCTCTGGTAGCATGAAAATTCGCACGTTTCCAAAACTTTCCAGTCTGGAGCCACTGAACCATGGCACTCGCTTGTGAGATTTGCGGCAAGAAGCCGCGCTACGGGAACACGATCAGCCACGCGCACAACGTCACGCGGCGCCGCTGGAATCCGAATCTGCGGCGCGTGAAGGCGGTCGTCAACGGCGTGCGGAAGCAAGTGCGCGTGTGCACCTCTTGCATTCGATCCGGCCGCGTCAAGAAGGCTGCCTGACACTGGCTTCCATGCGGAAGGAGCTCCGGTTGAGGCGGAGAATTCTAGCCCTCGCAGCGGTGGCGGCTTGTGCGCTCGCAGGTTCCTGCAGGAAGGAAGCGCCGCCGCGGCCGAACGTCTGGGCCGTGGTCAACGGCAAGGAAATCCTCCGCGAGGACGTAGATAAAGTCTTCAAGTCCCGCGTCAACAGTGAAGCCCCCCAGCCTTCGCAGGAAGAGGCGCTTTCGCTGAAGCTCAGCATCCTCGACGAACTGATCAACAGCGAGATACTGGTCCAGCGCGCCAATAAGATGAACCTGGTGGCCAGCGACGCCGAGGTCGAAGACAAGTTCACCGAATCGAAAAGTCCTTACACCGAAGACGAATTCCAGAAAAAACTGAAGGAAACGGGCCTGACGGTGGACGACCTGAAGAGCGAAATCCGCCGCGAACTCTCCATTCAGAAGCTGCTCAACCGCGAAGTGGTCGCGAAGATTTCCATTACCGACAAGGATATCTCCGATTTTTACGGGAAGAATCGCTCGCAATTCAACGTTGTCGAGCCGCAATACCACCTCGCGCAAATCGTAATCACGCCCCGGCCCGATCCTACCGTTCATAACCGCAAGAACGACAAAGCTGCCAACGAAGCCGAGGCGGGCCGCAAGGCCGCGATGCTTATTCGGAGGCTCGACGCCGGCGCCGATTTCATCGAACTGGCCATGGACTATTCCGAGGATGCCAGCGCCTCCACTGGCGGCGACCTCGGCTTCATTCCGCAATCCTCGTTCAACCGTTCGGATCCGGCTCTCAAGAGGGCCGTGCTGGCGCTGAAGCCGGGACAGTATACGCAGCCGATTCAGACGAGAGGCGGAGGCTACACCATTCTGAAGCTCATTGCCAAGGAAGCTGCCGGCGATCGCCAGCTCTCGGATCCGCAGGTGCAGCAGGCCATTCGCAACGCCCTGAGCACACGCAAGGAGCAGCTCCTGCGTTCCGCCTACCTGATCGAAGCGCGCGACGAAGCGCACGTCACGAACTATCTCGCGCGCCAGATCCTCGAGTCCGCCGGAAAGCTTCCCGAAGCAAAATAGCGGTTTCCGGCGCCGGGGAACAGAATTCAGCCCGGGCGGCGTGCTTGGATTCTGCGATGCCCGAGGGATACCGTCGCAGTAGTGGCGGTCAATCTGGATCTGCGGCCCGGACACCCTTAGCATCGTAATTCGATAAGACTGTGAGGCACACGATGGATCAGGAGCTGTTCGAGCGCTTGGCGATTCGGGAAATCGTCGAGAACTGGGTTGTATGGCGGGATGCCGGGGATTGGGAGCGCTTTCGCACGGTTTGGCACGACGACGGGCGCATGATGGCCACGTGGTTCCAGGGCACCGGCGACGAATTCATACGCGTCAGCCGGGAAGGCTGGGAGCGTGGAGTCAACATCCTGCACACTCTCGGTCCCTCTTCGATCGACGTCGCGAATCATCGCGCCATCGCGCAGACGAAAATGTCCATCCTGCAGCGCGCCCGCGTTCACGACGTTCTCTGCGATGTCACGTGCATCGGCCGCTTCTACGATTTTTTCGAGAAACGCGCAGGCCGCTGGGGACTGGTGCTGCGGCAGCCGATCTACGAAAAGGATCGCCTCGATCCCGTGGATCCTGCAGCAACGCTCACGCTCGATCGCGGCGTTCTCGAGCGTTTTCCCGAAGGCTATCGGCACCTCGCCTATCTGCAAACGCAGATCGGTTATAAAGTGAAACCGGACATGCCCGGCCTCAAGGGGCCCGAGGTCGAAGCGCTCTACGCGAGAGGCAAGCGCTGGCTCTCCGGCGGCCCACTCTGAGCCAACAGCGCGTTCATCAAACCGGTGGCCAGGAGCTGCACGGGATCACGCAGAAAGCGAGCGACCAGATGGATCCGTCGGAACAAAATCAATGGAAACGAGCCGCTGCGGAAGCGGCCGCGAAACTGGTCGAAGACGGCATGGTGATCGGTCTCGGGACGGGTTCGACGGCGTCATATTTCGTGGCTGCGCTGGGCAAGCGCATCGCTGAGGATGGTCTGCGGATTGCTGGCATCTCCACCTCGGAGCAGACGGCAACGCACGCGAGAAGCTTGAAACTTCCGCTGACGTCGTTTGCCGAACACGCTCAGGCCGACCTCACAGTAGACGGCACCGACGAAGTCGAACTCGGCACGTTGTATCTCATCAAGGGCCATGGTGGCGCGCTGCTGCGCGAAAAAATCGTCGCGGCAGCTAGCAAACGCATGGTGGTGGTGGCCGATGAAACGAAGGTGGTCGAGCAGCTCGGCTCTCTTGTTTCCGTGCCGGTTGAGGTCGTGCGATTCGGCTGGCAGGCGACGGGAAGAAGACTTACGGAGATCGGCGCGAATCCTTCACTGCGGCTGGGCCCGGACAAGAAGCCGTATGTCACCGACGGCGGAAATTACATCATGGATTGCGCTTTTGGGCCGATCGCGAATCCCAAGGAGGTCGCGCATCACCTGGATCACGTCGTCGGAGCAGTCGAACACGGGCTCTTTCTCGGCTTCGCACAGGAAGTGATCGTCGGCGGGCGCGACGGAGTAAAGATTCTGAAAAAAAACGAAAAGTAAGACCTTCGTGACAAGGGCCGTTCATCGGGCCTAGTCCGCAACTCACATCGAAGCACGCGCGGCCCGTGCTCGCGCCCTGACTTTCCGCTCCCTATTGCAAACCTGACGAGCGATCCAGATTCCCGGCCAGCTTACCGACAAAATATCGCCGCAGGCGCTTCGAGGGCTCCTCCTGCGGCGAGCAATTCAACAGATGCTTTCAGTGCAAGCCGGACCAATCGTCGGCGAGAAGGATCGAGTTGCTCGGGTTCGAAGGGTCATACTTCACGCTGGCAATCTGGCCCGCGGCGATGCGGGTCAAATGTAGTCGTTCCTCGAGCCCCGTAACGTCCTGCGCGGTTTCGTAGGTCACACCGGAGATCGCGTAGGTGTAGTAGAGGAGCTTCCGGGAGCCGTCCGCGACGTCAGAGCGGCGCTTGCCGAAAAGGCCGCGATGTCCGTTCTGTTTGGGGCTGAGTTGGGTTGGGTGAATGGCATGGCCGTGGTCAACAATCTCCAGCACCTGGCCTTCCGCGATCCGGCCGACACGGTTGAGATACGCACGGCGCTGGCGCTCGATCTCCTCGGCGTCCTCGGGCTTCTGCCGCAGCCAATAGAAGACGCCCGTGGCGGCCAGTACGGCGAGCCCGGCCACGGGAGCGAGATTACGCCAATCGGCGAGAAGGTCTCCCACGGCTTGATATCTTAGCGCAGGAAGGCGCTTCTACAAGATTCCTCGCGCATCTTGGTGCGCGTCAAATAACACCGTGGCGGGGCTGGCTGGGCGCGAAGATCGAACGGTCTGGATGAAGAAAATCGTCGCCTCTCTCAACGAGTCGGAGCTGATTGCTGCGCCCGGCTACCTCGGCTCATCCTGCGGGCCTACGACAGTGTTTCGGAGTGTTCCAATGCCGCTGACGCGAACTTCCACGACGTCGCCCGCAGCCATCGGCCCCACCCCTGCGGGAGTGCCCGTGGCGATGACGTCGCCGGGTTCGAGCGTCATAGCTTGCGCAATCCAGCGGAAGATCGTGTCGATGGAAAAGATCATATCGGCCACGTGTCCCGACTGTTTTCTTGCTCCGTTGAGGAACGTTTCGACGGTTACATCCTCCGACGGGTGTTCGGTCTCAAGTACCGGGCCGAACGGGCAGAACGTGTCAAAGCCCTTCGCGCGCGTGTACTGCCCGTCCAGGCGCTGGAGGTCGCGCGCGGTGACGTCGTTCAGGCATGTGTACCCGGCAATATACTGCCGGATGTCTTCCGACGGGCGCGGATGCCAGCAGCGCCGGCCGATCACAACGGCAAGTTCACCTTCGTAGTCCACGCGCTTCGAAATCTGCGGAAGCACGATGGAATCTCCGGGCGCGATGATCGACGACGGCGGCTTGGAAAAGATGACCGGTTGTTTCGGAGGCTCGCTGTTCATCTCGGTGGCATGGTCGATGTAGTTCTTGGCCACGCATATGACCTTGGTCGGCCACGCGGGGGGCAGAAATTTGACTTCGTCTGTCCGAAACTGGCGACCCGTCCGCTCGAGCGGCCCCCAAAGATCGCCCGAGATTTCGCGGATAATTCCGTCCTCGAGAATTCCCGCGTGCGAGGTATCGTACGCCTCGCGCGGAGTCTGGCCCGGGTGTTTTGCGGCAAATTCCAACGGCTGAAAGCGGCAAAGTTTCATCGGCTGTGGTGGGCTGCCTCTCGCGCCCCTTTGCGGCCCGGGACGATGGGATGGTGCCGCGCATGCAAAATCATCCCCGCAACCCATGAGCCGACGGCGCAGACCCCGTAGACCACGGCTCCTTCGGTCAGCAGTTCGAGCGGCGTCCGCAGAACCTGGGAGAGATTGCGAAAGAGGTGCCCGGCAAAATCATAAGCGACGACCAACATCAGCCAGCCGATCATGGCGGAGGAAAACATCTGCAGCGGGCTACTGAGGAAGCGCAAAACGGGAACCAGCATCAGGATAAAAAACAAACCGTAAAAAAATATGTTGCGTTCGAGTGCGTACCTTTCCAGGGGGTGCACTCGGTTGGTGACAACCAGCGCCACGAACATCACGGCAATCAGCAAACCTCCCGTGTAGATGCCCGTTTTCAGGGCCGGGTGCGACGGGTGGGATTCGATTAGCCCTTGATGTTTCATGGGCGTTGCATCCGTCATGGCGTCGATTCACTTTCGGCCGGCACGCTCTCAGAGACAACCGCGCTCGAGGGGCCTTCATTCCCGGAGCGGTCAACAGCGGTGACACTGTAGAAGTAACGGTGACCGGGCGTCACATTCATATCGCGAAACGCGGGCGTAAGCAACAATTCCGAGTTCACGCGTGTTCCTTGAACGTCAACGCCCTCACTGCGATAAACGTTATAGCCGGCGACGTCGGCTTCCGGGCTGACCGCCCACGAGAGTTCGAGATGCGCGGGAGTATCACCCTGCCTCGAGACCAAAACCACCACAAGGCCGTGAGCAGCGCTCGGAGGGAACGTGTCGCGGGGAGTTACGATCGCGGGGCTTGAGTCGGCCGATTCGATGGCGGCGCCGGAATATTCAACGACGCTCCGGACCGAATAAACGTACGTCTTACCGAATTCGATCTGTGTATCTTGGAACTTCGGAGACCCGGATTCACCAATCTTGGCGAGTGGTGACCTTATTTTTAGTTGTCCCAGCGCGGCCTCGGAAATCTCGGGCCTCGGGGCCGCGGGTGTGACTTGGGATTCGCTGGCGGAAATGGCTGTGCCGGGCTCGATCTCCCCGCGATAGATGCGGTATGTAGCAATGGGAGGGGTAGGGCCCACAGGCGTGTTCTGCGGCTGCGTCCAGGTCAGCACAATGGCCGTCGGCGTCACTTCGGCCTTCACATCGCCGATCGGGTCGGGCGCGGGATAGACACGCACACGGGCGGGGTTCGAATCTACAGAGACCCTATTAGCCGAGGCGCGAGTTCGAACGGTGTAAACCATGATGGCGCCCGGGTGGTTTGTGAAATCCTCGGCCCGGAGCGGATCGGTATAGCGGACCTGATCCTGCCCCGTGTAACGGCCCACCATCGCACCAGGAATCGTTACGAGCAATACGGGACTTGCCGGGGATGGCGGGCGAGCCTCGCCTGGGGTGGCAGGCGCCTCAAAATCCCTATCGATCTCGATCGCAGGAGGCTGTGCGAGCTGCCGATGGTCGACCGTTTCCGTCGGCAGTGTGAACGTGAGAACGACGCTGTTACCGGATTGCCGGGCGGCCAGGTCCGTGACGCCCTGGGGGATGGCCGCCTTTCGCGCCGTCGGCTCGCCAGGCGAAGCACAGCCCACCAAGAGCGAAGAGGCAATAAGCGAAACGAGAAACGCGAAGATCGGAAAACCGGGAAGCTTGGGTAGAGAAACAGAACGGCCGGAATGATCCGAGTTTCGAATTTCCATTCTCGATGTTCTACAGAATGTAGCGGCTGAGGTCTTGGTCTTTCACGATGCTCGCGAGCTGCTTCTGAACGTAGGCGGCGTCCACCTTGACGGTCTTCTTCTTCAATTCCGGCGCCTCAAAAGAAATGTCCTCAAGAACTTTTTCGAGAATCGTGTGCAGGCGGCGCGCGCCGATATTTTCCGTATGCTCGTTGACCGTAGCCGCGAAACGGGCGATCGTCGCGATGGCGTCGTCGCTAAAGGAGAGCTTTAGTCCCTCGGTATCGAGCAGGGCGGTACACTGCTTGATGAGCGCGTTTTTCGGCTCCGTGAGGATGCGAACGAAGTCTGCTTCGGAGAGCGAGCTAAGTTCCACGCGGATCGGAAACCGCCCTTGCAGCTCAGGGATCAGTTCCGAGGGCTTCGAGGTATGGAATGCCCCCGCCGCGATGAAAAGTATGTGGTCTGTGCGGACCATGCCATAGCGCGTGTTCACGGTCGTGCCTTCCACGATCGGCAGAATGTCGCGTTGCACGCCTTCGCGCGAGACATCCGGCCCGTGCCCTGCCTCGCGCCCGGCGATTTTGTCGATTTCGTCGATGAACAGGATGCCCATCTGTTCGACGCGGTCGACGGCAAGGCGCGTCACCTGGTCCATGTCGATGAGGCGGCTCTCCTCCTCCTGAATGAGGTAGTCGAACGCCTCGGCCACCGTCATCTTCCGCTTCTTCTTCTGCTGGCCGAACATCCCGGAGAGCATGTCCTTGACGTTGATGTCCATTTCCTCGACGCCCTGATTGGTGATGATTTCAAACGAGGGCATCGACCGCTCGCGGACCTCCACCTCCACCAGGCGCTGGTCGAGCTTTCCTTCGCGAAGCTGTGCGCGGAGCTTGTCGCGCGTCCGATGCACTTGCTCGCGGCGCTGAACCTCATTTGCGGCTGTCGTCGGCTGGCTGCCATCGGGCGGCGGCGAAGACGGCAGGAGCAGGTCCAACAACCGCTCCTCGGCCGATTGCTCGGCGCGCTCGGCCACTTCGTCGAGCTTCTCTTCCCGTACCATGTCGATCGCCGTTTCCACAAGATCGCGCACCATCGATTCCACGTCGCGGCCGACGTAACCGACTTCTGTGTACTTCGACGCTTCCACCTTCACGAATGGACAACCCGCCAGTCGCGCCAGCCGGCGCGCGATTTCCGTCTTGCCCACGCCGGTGGGTCCGATCATCAGGATATTTTTGGGCAGGATGTCCTCGGCCAGTTCGGGCTGCAGCTTCTGGCGCCGGACGCGGTTGCGCAAGGCGATCGCCACGGCTTTTTTCGCCGCGTTCTGCCCTACGATGTACTTATCGAGCTCGGTGACGATCTCGCGCGGCGTCAGCTCGTCGAACGAGGGCAGCGCGTCCGGCTCTGCAGTCTGTTGGTCTCCGGACAAGTAGATCACCATGTCTTTCTCCGACTTCCCGGTCATATTTCTTCGATGCTGAAATTTGCGTTGGTGAATATGCAAATGTCACTCGCGATGCGCATCGCTTCCTGGGCGATATCCTTTGCGGCCATCTTCGTATTCTTGGCCAGCGCGCGCGCCGCCGCCAGCGCGTACGGCCCACCCGAGCCGATGGCACAGATGCCGTCATCCGGCTCGATCACGTCCCCATTGCCGGACAGAAGGTAGGTGAACTTCGGATCGGCCACGATCAGCAGCGCATCGAGATGGCGCAGCGAGCGGTCTGTTCGCCAATCTTTCGCGAGTTCGACGGCAGCGCGAGGCAGGTTGCCGTGATATTCCTGCAGCTTGTTTTCGAAGCGCGCAAAGAGGGAAAGTGCGTCCGCCGTACTCCCCGCAAACCCGGCGATAATCTTGTCGTTGTAAAGTCGGCGGGTCTTCTTCGCGCTGTGCTTGATCACGCCTTCGCCCAGGGTCACCTGCCCGTCGGCGGCGAGCACGACTTTGCTGTCCTTGCGTACGCAGAGGACGGTTGTTCCGCGTATCCACTGCGATTTTCGCGCTGTTCGCATCCGGTAATTATACCCGCCCTACCGGGAATGAGCCAGTTAGACACAGAGGCGCCGACAAATCCAAGAAGTAAGGAGGTGGCGCGGAAGGTCACTGCCCGAATATGAGGCGGGGCGAATACAAGCAGACGGTGGAACGGAATCCTACGACGGACGCTAGTGATCTGAAGAGGATGACGTCTCCTCCTTGCTATTTATCCTTGTGTTTGGGCTTCTTCCCGATCTTGGCCCAACGCTCCTCCAGCGACTCTTTGGTGAAGAGCGAATCGGAAAGGCCTGTATTGTACTTGCACGTATTGAAGAACACCTGAAAGATTTTCATGCCGTTCCGCACGCGCGTAATTTGAAAGGCCGTTTCAATGCCGTCGATTGGATGGTAGTTCGAGTAGTACTCAAGCTCCTCGCTCTTCATCTGGATTCTCGGATCGCGCGTCTCAACGACCTTGCGAATCGGCAGATGCGTGTTGCTCGCGAGAGCAATCCGGACGGTGCGGCTTTCCGCATCCACCAACTCGACCCAGTCAACCTCCTTCAGATCCACAATGTCCCGCCCGCCGTATCGAAAAATCATGCCCGGCTCATGGATGCGATGGCGAAGGATATTGTCGAGATCCTTCCTGACCGTGTCCTGAAACGCCGCAAGATCGGCCTCCGGCGCGTCGGAAACGCCACCGCGATCCAGGACCCACCCCTTATCCCCGTTATATACCTCGATGATATTGCGCTTGGGGAGATTCTCCTGGCGTTCCCGGTAAGGCGGCTGCATGTAATCGACGAACTCTCCAAACCCGGTGAGATCGCCGGAATGGTCGAACTGCCCCAGCCGGCCCGTGCACGTCGCGTCGCGGACATTCAGATAAGCCGTGCCCCCGAGAGCTTGAATCGCTTGCTGCAGCAACTGCTTCGCCTTCGTCGCGCTCTGCTCCGGCATCAGGACCTCGGAATCCTGCGCTGCTGCGCGAGGCGCGACGGCGGCACAAACTCCCGCGAGAACGAGAACAGCAAGAATCGTCCGCTTGCTTATCCGCACAGCACAGCACCTCCGTTTACATTGATCACCTCTCCGGTTACGAAGGTTGCCAGGTCCGACACGGCGAAGAGAATCGGCCCGGCGATTTCTTCCGGCACGGCCACGCGGTTGAGCGGAATCGTGGCAAGCACGGACTTTCGGCCGGCCTTCGTTTCGAGCGTCGGCTTCGACATGTCCGTTTCCACCCAGCCAGGCGCGACGCAATTCACCAAGATGTTGTGCCGCGCGAGCTCGGTGGCCAGCCCCTTCACGAAGCTGATGATGGCGCCCTTGGACGCGCCATAGTGGGTGTGAAAAGCTTCTCCGCGCTGGCCGGAGGTCGAGCTGATGGCTACGATTCGCCCGCTCCGCTGCGCGATCATGTGCGGGACCGCGTAATGGATCACTCCATAGACGCTCTTTAGATTCACCCGCATCATTTCGTCCCACTCGCGCTCTGTAAGCTGCTCGATGGGCACATCCTTGTCGTTCCATATCCCGGCATTTGCCACCAAAATGTCCAGCCTGCCGAGGCGCTCGCGGGCGAAATCAACAAGTTTCTTGGCCTGCGCGGTTTTCCCCAGGTCGGCCCTGAACGACTCGATGCGCGTTCCATGCTTCCGCGCTTCCTGCTCGACCTGCCCCGCTGCTTTGCTGTCGCGATGGTAACCGAACACCACGTCTGCGCCCGCCTGCGCGAACAGCTTGACCGTCGCGGCGCCGATACCTCGCGAGCCGCCTGTCACCAGTGCCGCCTTGCCTGCCAGCGAAATCATGGGCCCTCCAAGTTGACGGTCCAGGGTTGAGAATCTAGCGATTCGAGGGGACGCAAACGGCAATTTCCGCGGCCGCCCCCGAGTGCTCAGTACCGGCTCAGATTCGTACGGGCGCGCCGCTCGCCGCCTCGATCAGGCCGCGAAATAGCGCCTGCGCGAACGAATCAGTTTGCACCATTCGTTCGGGATGCCACTGCACACCCATCACCCAGTTGGCGTCGCCTGTCCACTCTACCGCTTCGACCACGCCATCCGGCGCGCGCGACACGACGCGCAAATGGCGCCCCGGCTGGAGGATCGCCTGGTGATGCGAGCTGTTCACCACTCCTTCGCTCGCTCGAGCTATCTGCGCCAAGCGCGAACCCGGTTCGATTCGCACGGCATGCAACGTCTCTGGCTCCCCCCGATCCGTGTCCCAGTCGTGCTGAATCGGCCTCGGCAGTTCGCTCGGGATATCCTGAACCAGCGTGCCGGAGAGAAAAGTGTTCAGGCTCTGAATGCCGTAGCAAATGGCGAGTACCGGCTTCTGTTCTTTGAACGCGTGTTCCAGCAGGGCAAAATCCGTCCGCTCCCGATCCGGGTCCGGGTCAACGCTCGCGGGATGCCTCTTGGCGCCGAAGCGGGCCGGCTCGATATCCGCAGGGCTGCCCGACAGCAGGACCGCATCGAGCGTCTGCGCAATCTTCTCAAGATGCCGAGGCGAGAGACCGAGCGAGATCACAACTGGCTCACCACCGGCCTGTCGCGTTGCGTCAATATACGGTTTGACCTTGTCGAAATCGCCAGTAAGCTCTTCTTTTCGAGTACGATACGGGATTCCTATACGACGTTTCGGGATCTTCTGGGAGTTCATCTAAATCTCATCGTACCATCGCGGTCACGCTGGCGGCAACCTGCCAGCTCGTAGGAAAAAGGTTCAGGCCGACCGTGGGCGTTCAGAACCTCCGGTTCGAGAGGACGCGATTCTGGGAGCGGTTTCCACACGGGCACGCTGAGCCCAATAGCCGCGCAGGTCTCCCACCAGATAGAGCGAGCCGGTGGCGAAGACTGCGTCCCCTGGAGACGACATCTCGATCGCGCGTTCCAGCGCTTCGGCAGGATCGCGGACGACGGCCGATTGCCGGGCAAGGTGACCCGTCATCTCGGCAAGCACAGGAGCCGAGATCGCGCGGGGCTGGCGTGGCTCGGTCAAGACAACGAAGTCGGCGCGGGGAAAGAGAAGCCCCGCAATTTCGTCAACGGCCTTATCGCGCATGGCGCCGTAAACGAGCACGATGCGGCTGCCCGCAAAATTTTCCTCCCAAAATTTCAGGAGTTCCCGCGCGCCGGCGGGATTGTGCGTGCCGTCGAGATACACTGCCGGGTGTTCGCGCAATCGCTCGAGCCGTCCGGGCCATCGCACCGTCCGGATGCCGTGCGCAATCGCTTCATCGGTGACCGGAAATCCCCGCTGTGCCAGGAGCCTGGCGGCCGTGGCGGCCGCGAGCGCGTTGCGAATCTGGAAGCGGCCGGGCAGCGGAGGTTCGACGGTGAGCCTCTTCCGCGAATCAGCCGCGGCCACGACGGCGCGATAGCACCCTCCCGATGCAGCGATCTGTTCGACGTGCCAAGCTGTGTCTACTTCCACGAGCCGCGCGTCGAGGTCGTTACAGCGTCGCGCAATCACCGAGCGCGCTTCCGGTCTCTCCGCTGAGCTGACGACCCAGCTGCCGGGCTTGATGATGCCCGCCTTCTCTGCCGCGATTTCGGCGATCGAGTGGCCAAGATAATTCTCGTGATCGAAATCGATGGACGTGAGGATTGCGACTTCCGGCTGCACGATATTGGTTGCGTCGAGCCGGCCGCCCAGGCCCACTTCGTATACGGCGAAATCGATGGCCTGCGCGGCGAACGCCACAAATGCAAGGGCCGTGATGCACTCGAAGTACGTCGGGTGCGCGGCCAGTTTCCCGTCCGCAAGAAGCGATTCGATCGCAGACTGTACGCGTGTCCAGCCGGCCGCGAAATCTCCGTCCGAAATGTCGTTGCCGGAAATCCGGATGCGTTCATTGATGCGTTCGAGGTGCGGCGAGGTGTACAGGCCCGTCCGCAGGCCGGCTGCGCGCAGGATCGATTCGAGCATCGCGGCTGTCGAGCCCTTGCCGTTGGTGCCCGCCACGTGCGCGCACGGCGCCGCCCGGTGCGGGTCCCCGAATGCTGCGGCGAGCGTGGTGATGTTCTCGAGGCCGAACTTTTGCACGCGCGCGTGCTGCGGTGCCGCCAGCTCGCGCCCCAGCGCCATCAGCGTGCGTACGGATTCGTCGTAGTTCATGCCGAATCGAGGAAGAAACCGAGCGCCTGCGCGATGTAGGACTTCAATTCCTTGCGCGGCACGACGGCGTCGAGAAACCCGTGCTCCAGCAGAAACTCCGCCCGTTGAAAACCCTCCGGCAGTTTCTGTCGGATCGTCTGCTCGATCACGCGCGGCCCTGCAAAGCCGATCAGGGCGCCCGGCTCCGCGACGTTGAGATCGCCTAACATGGCGTAGCTCGCAGTCACGCCGCCGGTCGTCGGGTCGGTGAGGACGGAAATAAACGGCACGCGCGCTTCATCCAAGCGCGCGAGCGCCGCCCCTACCTTCGCGAGCTGTAGCAGGCTGACCGCGCCCTCCATCATGCGTGCGCCACCGGAGCAGGACACAATGACCAGCGGCAGTTTCCGTTCGGCCGATCGCTCAATCGCCCGCGTGACCTTCTCGCCCACCACCGCTCCCATCGATCCGCCGATGAAGCCGAACTCCATCGAGCAGCAGATCACCGCCCGCCCTCCGAGCTTCCCCTCGGCGGTGATGATCGCGTCTTTCATGCCGAGCTTTTTCTGCGCCTCTTTGAGCCGCTGCTGGTACGGTCTCGTGTCGGAGAAGCGAAGCGGGTCGCTCGACGCCAACTCGGCGTCGTGTTCGGTCCAGGGCTCGGCGTCCAGCAGCAGCTCCAGCCGCCGGCGCGAGCCGAGCCGAAAATGGTGTTCACACTTGGGGCAGACTTCCCAGTTCGATTCGAGATCCTTCTTCCAGATGATCGCGCCGCACGAACTGCACTTCGTCCACAGTCCTTCGGTGCGGACGCGGCGTTCGTCGACGGGCGTCGGATTCTCGATCGGCCTTTTCTCGCGCTTGAACCAGGTCATAGAAAACTAACTGAAGAGTTCGG
>DATLWP010000455.1:0-8940 GCA_035576265.1 Candidatus Polarisedimenticolia bacterium | reverse complement strand
GTGTCCGCCCGCCAGCACGTGCCGGTCCACGAGTTCCTGCAAGCTCATTTCGCCAGAAATCCGCACGTAATCGCGATCCATCGCCTCGAACACCTTGTGGCCCTCCAAGACGTTTTTCACCAACTGCTGCTGCACCTGCGCCGCCGCGGCGCTTTCCAAGAACCAACCGATAAACGCAATCCACAAACCGTTGATCAGGTGCCCGACGAGCACTTGCCAAGCACCGATGAGAATGAAGAGAAAGCCGAAAAAGCGCCCCGTGACCGCCGCGACGATCGTGGCGCGCTGGAAATTTCGCTGGATGCCCCAAACCATCGCCCGAAAGACGCGGCCTCCATCCAGGGGGAAACCGGGGATGAGATTGAACACTCCCAGAATGAAGTTCAGCAGAGCCAGATACTTGGTGACTGCCAACGCAGGAGGAACACTTGCGACGAAGGGACTCAGTCCCCAGAAAAAGATCGCCAGGCCGAAACTCACGGCCGGACCCGCAATGGCAACCCAAAACTCCGCGGCGGCGCTGGGCGGCTCTGCCGTGATTTGCGAGACGCCTCCGAAGATGAACAACGTGATTCGCTTTACCGGGACCTTGTAGCGCAGAGCCACCAGGGAATGACCCAACTCGTGAAGCAGCACGCTGGCGAACAGCATGGCTGCCGTGATCGCTCCGACGACCCAGTATTCCGCTGCGCTCCAATTCTGGAATTGGCTGGGGAAATAGCTGACGGCCAGGACCCAAGTAAGCAGGGAGAAAATCAGGAACCAGGAGTAGTCAACGTCTATCGGGATGCCGAAAACTCTGCCGATTGGGATCGTGTGCCGGAACAAGTGTCACCCTCCTTGCACGGGAGCCAGAAGATCGGCACGCGCGCCACCCGCTCTTCACAGCGCAAGGGCACTCACGCGTCCGCTGCCTAGAGCACCCCCGCGGCCTTGCCGCGAGAGCAGAGGGACATGCCTGAACAACCCGGGCGTTCCCGGATCCGCCTCGGGGGCCAGTGCCCTGCCCCCTCAACGCACTATGACTCCGCGCACCCTACGGGGGCTGTGAGATAGATCACATTCCGGAGTGACTCGACTCACACTGGTCCAAGAGCGGTGGTTGCGCTCTTCGCCTTTGGCGAAACGCAAGTAGGGGTTATAGTCATGCGGGAACGTGGAAGCGTGCCAGAGGTGCGCAGAGGAAAAGTGTGGAACTCACGCCCATCAACCTCGTGGCATTCTTGAAACGCATCGCGTTTCGTGTGCCGGAAGCAAAAAGAAGCTCCATTTACGAGTCAGTCCGCAGCGGCAGCCACTTGGATCGAGAATACGCGGCTTTGCTTGGACTTTCTGCCCTGATCGCGCTATTCGGACTGTTGCAGAACAGCGTCGCCGTCATCATCGGGGCCATGCTCATCTCTCCCCTGATGAACCCTCTGCTCGCCGCCGCATTGGCGCTCCTCCTCGGCGACGGAAATCTGGGAAAGCGATCGGCAACCGTGCTGGTAGCCAGTGTCGCGGGAGTCATCGGCTTAACGTGGTTCGTGGAATCGCTGGTTCCGCTAAAGCATTTGACGCCGGAGATACTGGCCCGCACGAGTCCAAACCTGCTCGACCTCTTCATCGCGGTTCTCTCGGGTCTCGCCGGGACTTTGGCTTTGCGGGGCGGGCCGACGAGCCTTACGATCCTTCCGGGCGTGGCCATTGCCGTGGCAGT
Source organism: Candidatus Polarisedimenticolia bacterium (assembly GCA_035576265.1). Classification (GTDB taxonomy): domain Bacteria; phylum Acidobacteriota; class Terriglobia; order Acidiferrales; family UBA7541; genus Palsa-295. The sequence goes on along the minus strand of DATLWP010000455.1, from coordinate 7,241 downwards.
GCTGCCTCCGCTCGCCGTTGCCGGCTATGGGCTCAGCACGCGTCAGGGTTCGATTGCGGGCGGCGCCTTCCTGTTGTTCATCACGAACCTCATGGCCATCATGATCAGCGCGGCGGTGGTGTTCTATTCCATGGGCTTCCGCCCCCACAAAGCCGCTGAGGAAGGGCGCCTGAAATTGAAATATCGGATGGCGATCAGTGCAGCCGTGCTCCTGGTTCTTTCCATCCCTCTGTTTCAAACTCTCCGCCGCGCCGTCGTCCAGATTGGCATGCGCTCCGAAATCAACGCACAATTGGAATCCGGGTTTGCATCCGAGACGGCGTCGATTGCCGATGTTACATTCGCGGGGGTTGGGAAACAGCTCGTGATCCGCGCAACTCTGCACACCACACGGTATTTTGAGCCTTCGCAGATCGAGGCGGTCGAGGAGTCCCTGCGCAAACGTCTCGGTGAAGAAACGACGCTTCACGTCGATCAAATCCTTGTCGCGGAAGGGGGAGTCAGTGCTGCGAAGCAGAACCTTCCTGGCAATGCGATCACGGGCGGAGTGGTGCGCTCCGTCGAGCAGGAAACCGTCTACGACTTCAAGAGTTCACAGGCCTCGCTTGTGGCACACATCGAAAGGCAGTTTGACGAGCTTGTTGCGGGCACGGCCATCCAGCGAAAGGGCCCGTTCCAGGTCGAGCTGTCCGGCACTCCTCCTGCGCACTTGAACTTGCATCTCACCTCAGCGCAACCCGTGGCAGGGGAGACGATCGCACTGTTGGCCTCGCAGCTTTCATCGAAGCTTCGATTTCCCGTCCAGCTCAGTGGCCAGGTAGAACTACAAGGCGAGACCTACGCGCTCGCTTTCGAGGCACCCGTCCGGGCAACGGTGCTCAAGCGCACACAACGCGACGCACTGAGCAAACTATTCGCGAACGTTCGGGGGAATCCCCAGTTGCGCCTCCAGATTACCTATGGAAGCGAGGCGGGGACTTTGAGCACGAAACGCCCACCGGCTTTATTGATCGCGGTTCGTGCCATGCTGGCGCGCGCCGGGCTGAAGTCGTCGCAATGGAATGTCGAGCAAGCCCCGGCGCCTGCCCGTGCACCAGTCGAAACCGGCGCGGCGGTTCAGGTGCGTTACGATGTGAGGGTGATTCAGAACTTCTAGCCGATGCGCGCAGTTGATTTTCGACTTGCAGCGGCCGACCCTCCGATCAATGAAAATCGTGCGAGACGGTTTCCGCACGCGTGATCGTCAAGGGCTGGACGCATTCAGCCTTCACCGAGATCACGTTGTCCTGATTCTGGAGCGTGCCTTCGATCAGCAAAAAAGGATGATGGACGACCACGCTGTGATCCCGGTCGAAAAGCGGCGGCGGGATGATGGCGTTCGCGATTCCTGTTTCGTCTTCAAGGCTGAGAAAGACGAAACCCTTGGCCGTGCCGGGGCGCTGGCGGGCAATCACCGCTCCGGCGACTCGCACCCGCGTTCCGTGAGCGAGTTTCGCAAGCTCGGCGGCCGCCCGGATTCCCTGTTTCTTCATTTCCGCGCGGCGATAGGCCATGGGATGAGGCCCGAGCGTCATCCCCGTGCCGCGGAAGTCGGCAACCAATCTTTCTTCGTCCGTCATGGGCTGCAACGGTGAATCGGAGGTGGTGACTTGCCCGTTCGCGCCCGCGTCTCCTTCGGCACGTGTCGCCGACTCCATTCCCGATGCCACGAGGGCGTCCGATTCCGGAAGCATGTCCTGCGACTCCAAAAGCGGGCCGGGCCTGCGCGTGGCGCGCTCGACTTGCCAAAGGGCGTCGCGGCGGTGAAAACCGCGCTTCGCGGACAGGAAATTCAAGGCCCCGATTTCGGCGAGCGCCGTCAGCTCGGCCTTTTGGATGGCCGGAACGCGCTGCTTCAAATCCTCGATCGAGGCGAACCGCTGCAGGCCGCGCTGGCGCATGATTTCGAGCGCGATCTCTTTGCGCAGTCCCTTGACGTAACGCGTTCCCAGGCGCACGGCGAACCCCTCGGGAATCTTTTCGAGCGTGCAATTCCAATCGGAGCGCGTCAGATCGATGGGCCTGCACTTCAGCCCGTGCCGCTGGGCGTCCTTCACGAGCGTAGCCGGCGAATAGAAACCCATCGGTTGATTGTTGAGCATGGCAGCGGTGAACGCCGCCGGATAATGACACTTCAAGTAGGCGCTGGCATAAGCAATCAGCGCGAAACTCGCCGCGTGCGATTCAGGGAATCCGTAGAGGGCAAAGGAGGTGATCGACTGCACGATCTTGTCCTGCGTCTCTCCGGCGATTCCCTTCGCCTGCATCCCGCGTCGCAGCTTGATTTCGATTTCCCGCATACGCGCCTCGGAACGCTTAAATCCCATGGCCCGGCGCAACTCTTCGGCTTCGCCGCCCGTGAATCCCGCGGCGATCATGGCCATGCGCAGCAGTTGCTCCTGAAAAAGAGGCACTCCCAGCGTGCGCGCCAGGAAAGGCTCAAGAGAAGGATGAAAATATTCGGGCGGTTCCAGCCCCTGCCGGCGCTTCAAATACGGATGCACCATTTTTCCGACGATCGGTCCCGGCCGAATGATGGCCACCTGCACGACGATGTCGTAAAAGGATTTCGGCCGCAGTCGCGGCAGGCAGGACATCTGCGCGCGGCTTTCGATCTGGAACATTCCCACCGTGTCCGCGTTTTGCAGCGCCGCATAGATCGCCGGATCGTCCTGCGGCAGGCGCCCGAGGTCGATCTCTTCTCCATAGCGCTCGCGGATGATTTGGAGCGACTCTTCGAGCACGGCCATCATTCCCAGCCCGAGCAGGTCCACTTTCACGATGCCCATGTCCGCGCAATCTTCCTTGTCCCATTGCACGACCACGCGCCCCGGCATGCTGGCCGGCTCCAGCGGAACGACGGAATCCAATTGCCCCTGGCACACCACCATGCCGCCGGAATGCTGCCCCAGATGGCGCGGCAAATCCTGCACCGCCTTGCAAAGCTCGAAAAACTTCCGCACACGCGGATGATCGAGGCCCAGGCCCGCGTCGCGGAACTGGCGGGCGAGCGTGTCGCCGGGATCCTTGTACTCCCACGATCCCACCAGGCCGGCCAGGCGGCCGAGCGTTTCCGGATCGAACGACAAAACCTTGCCGATTTCCCGGGCCGCCGAGCGCCCGCGATAGGTGATCACGTTCGCGGTCATGGCCGCGCCCAACTTTCCGTAGCGTTCGTAGACATATTGAATCGCGCGTTCGCGCTGATCGCCGCTCGGAAGATCGAGGTCGATATCCGGCCACTCGCCGCGCTCCTCGGACAAAAACCGTTCAAAGAGAAGGTCCATGCCCACCGGATCGACGGCGGTGATGCCGAGCGAATAGCAAACCGCGCTGTTGGCCGCCGAACCACGCCCCTGCACCAGAATTCCTCTCTCGCGGCAAAAGCGCACGATGTCCCAGACGATCAGGAAATAGCCGGCCAGATCGAGTTTTTCGATCAGCGCAAGTTCGCGTTCGATTTGGCGCCGCGCCTTTTCATGGTTCGCGCCGTAGCGCCGGGTCATCCCTTCGTGGGCGCGCCGGCGAAGAAATCGCATCTGCGATTCGCCCTCGGGAACCGGATACGAAGGAAATTTGTACCCGAGGTCCCCCAGGGTGAATTGCAAGCGCGAGGAGAGAATTTCCGTGTTGGCAATGGCCTCGGGAAGATCGGCGAAGAGAGACATCATCTCCGCGTGCGTCTTGAAATGGCGCTCCGCATTGCGAGTCAGCGAGCGACCGGCGGTCGCGAGCGTCCGGTGATGGCGGATACAGGTGAACACATCCAGCACTTCGCGTTGTTTTGGCAGCGCGTAGGAGACGCCGTTGGCCGCCAGCAGCGGCAACTTCAGCTTTCGAGCAACGGCCACGGCGGCCTGGTTGCGCGCTTCTTCCTCACGCGAGAAATGGCGCTGCAGTTCGACGTACACATTCTGCCGGCCGAACACCCGGCAAAGCTGCTCGACGCATTCGATGGCGGCCTCGGTTCCGCCGTGGGCCAGGGCATGCGCCAGCGGGCCTTCTTCGCCTCCCGTCAGGCAGATCAGGCCGCCGCTCATCTCCGCGATTTCCTCGGGCAGCGCACAACCTTCGCCCTTGCGCGCGCGGAGCTTTATGCGCGTGATCAGACGGCACAAGTTCCGGTAGCCATCGCGCGATTCGACGAGCAGCGGATAACGCCAGCCCGCCGCGGATGTGACTTCCGCGCCGATGTGCGCCCGAATGGAAAGCTTCTTCGCCGCCATGTGAAAACGCGGCGCGCCGTACACGCCGTCGCGATCGAGCAAAGCCATCGCCGGCATGCCACGCTCCGCGCAGATCCCGGCCAACTCCTCGGGCGAGGATGCGCCTTCGAGGAAGCTGAACGCCGATCGCGCATGCAGTTCGACGTACATCAGTCGTAGATCCCCCGCACGAACCAGCTTCGCCGCAGCGCGTCGTAATACAGGCAGTAAAGGCCGCCATCGGGAGGAGGATTCACGCGTGGATCGCGGCGCCCCGAAAAATGAAAATGGATCTCGACGTCCCATTCCTCGTGCTGCCACGGATCTTCGCGCCACCAGTCGCCCGACGTGCACCAGGGACCGGAAGCGGCCCGCACCTCTCCGCGCAATCCCTGGAAAACAACGCGCACGGGACGGCCCGCCTCAAGCTCGAGTTTGGCGGGAACAGGCGGGCGGAAACTTCGAAAGCTCGCCGGAACTTTGGAGCTCCGGCGCTGTCTCCCTGCCTGCAGAGCGCCGCAATCGTTGCGTTTTGCTTCCACGGCTTCCGCAGCAGCCAGAAACCGCTGCATCTGAAATTCTCCCGGGCGGTGGGTATCCACCGGAGTCGGTGAACCGACATTCCCTTCGCCCACGACGCCGGCAATCCGCGCGATGGTGACCTCCAGTTTTTCGGGATCCGGAAAGCTCGGGAGAAACAGTCCGTCCTGCGTCGCGCGCGGACGCGCAACTTCCGCCGTCAGCGCGATTTTTTGGATCGGCGCGCCAGGCGGATTCGCTTGCAAGCGCAGCCGCAGCAATTTCAGCAGCATTTTCGAATCGCGCACCGGAACCGGAAGCTGCAGTTCCCTTTCGTACATCGTGGGCGAATTTTTCTCGCGCCACATCTCCTGACGGCGGTCCCGCGCGCTTTGCGGTGAAGGCTGCAGCTCAAAACGCACGCGAATGACAGATGCCGCGAGCGAGCGCGCCGTCAAACGCGCGCAAAGCTGGTCGAGCAGCCGGCCCAGCAAAAACGACAGCGGCTCGAGATCCTCGACGGCATCGTCCAGCTCCATCTCTTCTGCGAAGGAATGTGCGGGCTCGGCAATGGCGAGCGAGCGCGAGCCAGTGCCACGCGCCAAGGCGTGCAGGCGGACTCCCTCCTGCCCGAGGCGTTCGGAGAGCTGCAAGACCGGCAGTGCGGCCAGAGCGCCGCACGTATGCACGCCCCAGCGGCTCAATGTCTCGGCCGTTTCCGCCGAGGGAGAAACCACGCCCACGGGCAAATCAGCCAGGCGCTTCGCTTCTTCCCCGGGCGAAATCACGGTGATCCCGGCGAAGCCCCGCGCGGCGATCACGGCGGTTTCGACGTTTGCGGCGATGGCCACATTCAGCAGCAGGCCGCACTCGGATGCGCGTTGCGCGAGGTGCACGCCGATTTCTTCTTCGGAATTAAATAAGTAGCTCAGGCCGGCGAGGTCGAGAACGATCATGTCTTCCGCCGTATCCTCTATTTGCGGAGAAACCGACCAGCCGATATCGAGCAGCGCTGCGTGCGCCGATTTTTCCTGTGCCCGGGAACGCGGACGAATCTCCAGCCCGGCAAATTCCTCCGCATTCGTTTTCGACATTCCCACTTCGATTCCCGCTCGCGCTGCTTTTTCGTTGATGGCCGCCACGCGGTACAACGGCGGAGTCCCCTCGACCAGCGCCAGGGCGCGCTCGCGCAATGAGGGCTCGGCACGCACCACCGCCTGCACCATGAAATTGGGGACGAAAATAGAAGCGAATGCCATAAGCGCCCGATAGCGAGGCGAAAGAACCAGAAAAACTTTTCACCTTTGCCTGAAGCCTCCTTCCAAACTGCGTTTGCTTGATAGCGGAATTGCCGCGCTAAAGGCCGCGGCGCTACACTTAAATCTTTGAGCTGGTTCGCAAAAATTCCTCCGTGATTTCGGTTTCAAAATCGGCGCCACTCGTCGAATGCAAATCGAGGTTTCCGCCGTTCCGGCGCCGAGATTTCTCCTCCCTCTCCACTGCGCCCGATTCCCGCGCAACAAGAATGGCAGGGCGCGGAAATCGGGCTGCTCGGTCGTCGGAATGACTGTCGGTTAAATCGAGGCCAAAGGATTTCGACGGAATCCTGCGCGAGCGGATTAATTCCGCATGGCTTTTCGAGCCATCAAGCAGGCAGCCCGGCGCATGCGGCAAAACAATTTCCCCGGCGCTTCCGGACGTCTGCGACCACCGCGCCTCCTGCGCGCCGAGCCGGAGCACCAGGGAAGCGCAGGTTTTGGCGTTCGATTCCTGCTCGAGGACCACGAGGATCGTCGGGGTATATTCCACGGCCCGGCGGAAGCGAAACCACACCTGCAGGGGAACGTAACGCACCGCCTGCGGCGGTTCGTCGCTTAGATCGAGGGCAATCATGCCGAAGCCGCCGCCCTGGATTAGCAGATCGGTGGCGCGAAAAGCCTGGTCGGCGTTCCGGCAGCGCACCCAGAGCAGTTGCCGCAGCCGCACGCCCGCCGCCTCCGCGGAATGAGGATCGAAGGCGTCGCGCGCGTCCACCAGCGCGCACACCTCCGACGCCGCGGTTCGCGAGGCCAGCGCGGAAATCAGCAGGCTGGTCCTCCCGGAACACGGCGGCCCGTAGATTTCCGTCAAGCTCCCACGGGGAAGCCCGCCGGTCAGAAGATCAATAGGAGGAACGCCGGCGGAAACCGTTTCCACGATCCGGCGGTCGTGATATTGGAAGGGGCTCGCGATACGGTTGGCGAGCGCTGATTCGACACGGAAACGCAGGGCTGAGACTTTCGAGCTCATGGCAAAGGCGAAGGGGGACGGTGTTTGTAGCTTCGCTTTTTCTTCGCCTGTGAGATTCTAGGCCTTCAGGAGAGAAGCTGTCAAGCGCGCTCGACCTCTCTCGCGCACAATGGTCAGTTTCCGGTAATCCCGTTTACCACAACTTGTCAGGTCTGCCGCTTCCAGGTCCAATTGAATCGTGCGCTACGC
>DATLWP010000454.1:0-11970 GCA_035576265.1 Candidatus Polarisedimenticolia bacterium | reverse complement strand
CATCCAGCGCGAAGGTGTAAAGACGGCTGTGGCCGCCGCGGCCCGCCATCACGGAGACGTACTGCTTGCCGTCAACCATGTACGTTATCGGATTGGCGAACTGCGGAACGAGTCTAACGGACCAGAGCTTTTCGCCCTTGTCGGCGCCGAATGCTCCGAAATCCCCAATGTTCGAGGCGGCGAAAACCAGGTTTCCAGCCGTTGTAACCGTGCCCCCTCCGTTCCAGTTGGGGACCTCCCACCGCGCAGCCTGTGTCACGGGGTCCCACGCGAGCAGGAAGCCTCCGGAGGTCGGTGGCGGAGCCGTATTTTGCTGCCCCGGGGTGGGCGTCGGGAACTTGAACGAAATCCCCCAGTCGTAGACGCCGACTTCGGGCTTGAAATTCTCATCCTGCTGATAGCGGAAGGTGCTGTTCAGGGCGGCGACGTATGCAAGTTTGGTAGTGGGATTGAACGACATGGATGTCCATGCGTGGCCACCCGCCGGCCCGGGCGCGACGGTGACCACCTTGCCGTTATCGCCATAATGCATCTCGGGGAGGTATGCGGGCCGCCCGGTTTTCGGGTCGAGGCCCGACGTCCAGGTTACATTCACGTAGGGTTTGCCCGAAATGAACTGGCCGGTCTTGCGGTCCAGCACGTAGAAAAACCCATTCTTGGGAGCCTGCATAAGGACCTTGCGCATTTTCCCATTGATCTTCAAATCCGCAAGAATCATACCCTGCGTGGCATCGTAGTCCCATTCGTCGCCGGGCGTGGTCTGGAAGTGCCATACGTACTCGCCGGTGCTGGCTTTGAGCGCGACAATGGAACAGATGTAGAGATTGTCTCCGCCCTTGGGGCTACGAAGATTCCGAACCCACGGCCCGCCCTGTCCGACGCCGATGTAAAGGAGATCGGTTTCGGGATCGTAAGACATGGAATCCCAGACGTCGCCGCCGCCGCCCAGCTTCCACCACTCTCCGGTCCAAGTCTTCGCGGCGCGCTCCATGGCCTTGTTCTCGAACGGCTTGGAGGGATCGCCGGGTACCGTGTACCAGCGCCAGATCTGCTTGCCGGTCTCGGCGTCGTAGGCCGTGACGTAGCCTCGCGTGGCATACTCGCCGCTCGCGTTGCCGATGATGACCATGCCCTTGACGATGCGGGGGGCGCCGGTCACGCTGTAATCGGAATTGACATCCGCTGTCTTCACTTCCCAAACGATCTTGCCAGTTTCGGCGTCCAGCGCGACAAGCCTGGTATCCAGCACGCCGACGTAGACTTTGCCGTCGTAGACTGCAACGCCACGGTTCGCCGGACCGCAGCAGATGCTGGGGCCGGTGCGGACCTTATCCGGCTTGCCCACCGATCCCGCCGGGAAGTTCGGGTGAGGAATTTGCGGATCCCAGCGCCACTTGAGTTTTCCGGTACGCGCGTCCAGCGCGAAGACCACGCTATAGGTCCCGGTGGCATAGATCGTTCCATTCGATACGATCGGTGTGGATTCGATCGTCCCGGGCTCGTTCCCGGCGTCGTACCACCAGGCCAGGCCCAGGCGGCTGACGTTGCTCGCATTAATTTGATCGAGCGGGCTGTAGTACGTCTCCGAGTAATCTCGGCCGTGCGTCAGCCACTCGTCGGCATCCTTGGCGGCGTTTCGGAGCGCATTGTTGTCTACAGGCTTGGCTTGTTGCGCCATCGCCACGCAGGCCGAGAGAACTAAGACCAGACCTACGAAGCACTGCTTGATTGCTTTTGATATTCGCATTTGGGTGACTTTCCTCCCGTTATAGATGAAGGCAGAAACGGCGATCCCAAGAATCTTTCTGCGGCCGGCGATGCGAGCCGCCTTTACACCTTCGCGCTGGATGCGCACATGCCCGTACCCGGTTCGCCCTACGTTGCTCCGCAGTAGAATAAGCCGGCCCAACCGCCAGCAGACCAGCCGCACCAACCGAATCACCCCTGAGGCACGTTTCGTCTGCATTATCTACGAGTCCGGAAGCGGCTGCTTCCGGGCTCGGATATAGCACCGATTAAGCGCATCTCAGGGTTGATTCGGATTGTGAGTGGCCTCCGGGGCCGGGGCGGCGTTCCGCGGTGCAGCGTAGGGATTGGGCGGAATCGGCAGTTTCCCGTCCAGTGCGAACGTGTAGACTCGCGCTTTACCGCCGCGACCCGCGAGAACGGAAACGTACTGTTTCCCGTCGAGCATGTAGGTTGCGGGATTTGCGAATCCCGGGAAGAGTTTTGTCTCCCAAAGTTTCTCACCCTTGTCGGCGCTGAAAGCCGCGAAATGCCCGTCGGCAGAAGCAGCGAACACAACATTGCCGGCCGTGGTCACCGTACCGCCACCGTTCATCTCAGGGACGCGCCAGCGTTCGGCTTCGGTCGCGGGATCCCACGCAAGCAAGTAACCTTTAGGAGGACCCGTCGGTGGGGTCGCCGGTGGCGGTTGACCGGCTTTGATTGGAGCCGTAGGCCTCCGGAAGACGATTCCCCAGCTGTACTCACCAATTTCGTACTTGAACTCTGGCTGCTGCAGATAAAAGAAGCTGCTGTCCGTGGTGGGAATGTAGACCAAACCCGTATGGGGGTTGTACGACATTACCTGCCAGTTGTGCGCGCCTCCCGGGCCCGGCGAGACGACCACACCCTTGACGTAGTCACGAATGCCAGACTCTTCGATGGGCCGTCCAGTTTTGGGATCAAGACCCTTTGCCCACGTGACCGTTGCGATCGCCTTGCCGGAGATAAATTTTCCGGTCTTGCGATCGAGGACGTAGAAGAATCCATTTTTGGGGGCTTGCATGAGGACCTTGCGCATTTTTCCATTGATCTTCAAGTCCGCAAGAACCATGCCCTGCGTGGCGTCGTAGTCCCACTCGTCACCGGGCGTGGTTTGAAAATGCCAGAGGTATTGGCCCGTGGCGCCGCGAAGGGCGACTATCGAGCAGATGTACAGGTTATCTCCGCCTCCGGGACTGCGAAACTTCTGCACCCACGGTCCGCCTTGACCGACGCCCACGTACACGATGTCGAGGTCGGGGTCGTACGTAATGCTGTCCCACGGGTTGCCGCCCCCGCCCATTTTGTACCATTCTCCGGTCCAGGTCTTGGCGGCGCGCTCCATGGCCTTGTTTTCGAAAGGCTTCGATGGATCGCCGGGAACGGTATAGAACCGCCAGTCCAGCTTGCCGGTTTCGGCATCGTAGGCCGAGATGTAGCCACGGACGGAATATTCGCCGCCTGCATTGCCGATCAGGACCTTCCCGTCGGCGATGCGCGGCGCGCCGGTGATGCTGTAGTCGGCATTTTCATCCGCCGCCACAACGTCCCACACCACCTTACCCGTTTCTGCGTCGAGAGCGACCAAGTGACCGGTCAGCGTGCCGATGTAGACTTTCCCGTCGTAGATGGCCACGCCGCGGTTGACTGGACCGCAACAGACGCTGGGGCCGGTGCGGACCTTGTCGGGCTTTCCCGCGGATCCCGGCGGAAAATTGTGGTGGCTAATCTTCGGATCCCAGCGCCACTTTAGTTTTCCCGTGCGTGCGTCAATGGCGGAGAGCACGCCCCAGGTAACCGTGACGTACATCGTGCCGTTAGCGACGATCGGAGTACCTTCCACGGTGCCGGGTTCGGAATCCGTATCGTAATACCATACGAGTCCGAGCTGTTTGGCGTTGTCCGCGTTGATCTGCTTGAGCGGACTATAGTGAGCCTCCGAGTAGTCGCGGCCATACATCAGCCACTGATCGCCGTTCTTGGCGGCGTTCTTCAGCACGGCATCGTCGACGCGCTGAGGCTGCTGAGCCATAGCCGCGCAAGCCGAGAAAACTACGATCAAACCAACAAAAAATTTGCTAATTGCATATGATGCTCGCATTTCGGGGATTTTCCTCCCGTTATAAATGAGGGGGAAACGGCGAGACCAAGAATTCTTGCTGCGTCCGGCGATGCAAGCCGCCGGGCGCACGGGATGCCGCTTCATCCTTTACGCCCACTTGTCAATCGAGACGCTGGCCCTGTAACTCATATTGGCGATCTGATGATACGGGTTCGTTTCGCCGCCGACGACCACAATATTGAATGCATCGGCCCGCGACCACTTGGGCACCACGGAATCGTCCGTAAGGCTGGCTGCCGCCGGGCCCATGGGCGGTCGGCTAAACAAGCTGGATTTCAGGTCCCCCACGGTCGCGGTGGCATTCTTCTGAAGCCAGGCGGCGAGATCTTCCTTTGTCTTGTAGCCCAAGCCGACCAGCCCCTGAGCGACGAGTGGGTCGCACACGACAAGGGCCCCGAAGATGGTCGCGAACGGGATGCAGTTGTAAGCCATTGCTTCGTGATAGAGCGGAGTCGGTTTTACACCGAGCCCCTTGCCGCCCTGTCCTTGCTGGATGCCAAATCCGAAGAACAGGCTGACGACGTTCTCTTCAGCTTTGAAACCCCTCTGCACGTGGAAGGGCGTCCAGGGACTATCCTTCTCGTTTTCGGGAATAATGAGGTTGTTGTAATTGATGATGTTGCCCTGAGAACCCATATAGGTTTGGCCGGGTAGTCCGCCGTTACACAAGTTTTTCGATAGCAGCGTCCACGCGCGTCCAATCGTGGCGTTCGGCTGGGAAAACGGGCCCATCGCACCGATCCCATAATTCATGTTGAGCTTGTCGCGAATTGGGCCGTTGATGACCGCGGCGTAGACCAGGGAGTTCGTCGAACTGAACACCGCGGATTGACCGCTCGACGCAAGTGCCAGGATAATCGGGAAATACTCAGGTCTGGCCCCCGCCATCACGGCGTTGATGGCCACCTGTCTGACGTTGTACGACCACTCAGGAAAGGCGCCGCGCGCCGGAGTCATTTTGCCGACCGGCTCGTCGGGATGGTGGCTCGTGCCCTTCAGCATCGCGTCCACTTTTTCCTGCGTGGGCAGAACGATGGGCATGAAATCCGTCATCCCGTTGTCCATGTAATACTGCTGCAAATTATCGAATGTATCCGCGTAGGTGGGCGGCCCGACGGGAGGCGTGATCGTACCTGTCTTTTTCTCATCCGCGGTCAGTGGCTGGGTGAGAGCGTCAACGACTTCCTTCATCAAGGGCTTGCCGGTGACCGGATCGTTGCCCTCGAGATAGGCGTACATTTCCGCGTCCGTCTTGCCCCATATGGGATGCGGGGTGAAACAGATGCGCTCGTCCGGCATTCCTCTGTTCGCGGCGTTGGTTTTCGCCAAGTCTTTGAACGCAATCGTGACCATAGGAGCGGTCGGGATGCCCATCTTTTCCAACGTCATGCAGTGACCAACGGTCGCTGGGGTGCAGGTGCTTCAATGGCCGATCGCCATGATGACGGCATTACCCTTGGCCTTGATTTCGGACCAAAGCTTCGGGTCATCGTCGGCGAATCCCCCCGCTTTCAAGCGAAATACGGTAGTCACGCTGGGCATGTGGTTCTTAAACCATTTGGCAACCTGGTCGAGAAAGTGATCGGCGCCCGGGAATCCGTCCGAGACGAGGTAGATCGTCTTGTTGTCGAGGCTGCTGAGGCGGGGTGCCATCGGAATCAGCTCGATGGGAGGGGGCGTGCCTCTCGGGTTGAGGGCCTCAATCTTGGCGTCCGCACGTTCCGCGCTCTTGGACTTTTTCTGGGCCTCGGCGTTCGTGCCGACCAAGAGTGCCGGCGAAATGCCCAGCAGCGACAGCATCTTACGTCTGTTCATGACGTGCTTCTCCTTTGCCCCGGGGTAGACGTCCGCAGTCCCTTGTAGCTCATTTGAGCGCGGATGTTATCGGCGGAGTGCAGCGATGTCAAGAAATTGCCTTCTGTCAGCGTTCGGTGCCAAGTTGACAAATCTCTCGCCTCTGTTCTATGTTGAGCCGATTGTCCCGCACGCGCGATTTCCAGTGCGGAGGCGACCGCGGTGCCGAACGAAACCGAGGCCCTCCCGCTTCAAAGCGAGCTGGTTGATTGCGACCATCCGATCCAGGGAACCTGCTTCACGACGGGTAGACGCGCCCAGCGGGGCTGCCGTTTCAGCAAATTTTTCATGGCGTTCACGGGCACGAAGCGACGCGACTAGCTCGTGTGGCGCTCCCGGTGGCACAGAGGATCGAATTTGACGGAAGTGAAAATCAAAAGGGGCCGAAACTGCGGCTGATGAGAAAACCGCCGTTGTGGTGAGCGGGCATTCAGCGAATTTTGTCTGGCGCGCAGGGGGAGGAAGATGCTAGCGACTGGAAGATCGCCGTATAGCACAACGTTGATGTCAATCCTGCAGTGGACGCAGCGGACCCGCGGGAAGAAGGGTACGACCCCGCGCCACGAGCCAAAGTTGGAGACTGGCCGCGTATACCAGGAGAAAGGTTTCGACCAGCCCTGAGCATGATTATCGACTCTCACCAGCACTTCGTTCGTCTTGCCCGTCACCCGGAAGTGGAGGGTTTTCGCCAAGCGCAGCTTTCCGGAAAGAATCCCGATGTCCTCCCCGACATCTCGGACGCCGACGTTAAAAGGAGCCTGGAGCAGGTTGTCAGCTTGATGGGCGCGCGCGGCATAGATGTCGCATTTGCTTCTCCCCGTGCGAAAGCCATGGCGACCCATGAAGGTACTGCAGAACAGAACGCCATCTGGGCCGATCTCAATAACGGCCTTATCCTTCGCGCCTGTCAGTTGAATCCCAGCCGCTTTGCGCCGGTCGGCATGCTCGGCCAACATCCTTCGTGCCCATCCGAGCAGGTGGCGAAACAGATCGAGCGTTGGGCCAAGGAAGGTTTCATCGCATTCAATTTTGATCCCGACGGCACGGGCGGCCGCTGGCAAAACCAGCCCTTCACCGGAAAGCACAATTATGCGGTTTTCGAGGCGGCGGAGGGGCTGGATGTGCCGCTGGTGCTGCACGGCAGCGAATCGATCAATAAGAACTTTCCGCATACGGCTGTTCAATATCTGGTCGCCGATATTACGGGTTTCGTGCAACTCATGATGGCGAAGGATTTATTCCGGGATTTTCCGCGTCTTCGCTTTCTGATCCCGCATGGCGGCGGCGCGTTACCGTGTCAGATCGGGCGTTGGAGGGCGATCGCGAAGCACAATAGCTGGCTCAGCCCGGACGAGATCCTCGGCAACGGCTTCGTCTTCGTCGATACCTGCATATACAACCGCCTAAACATGCAGATGTTATTCGACGCTGTCTCGCTCGACAACATCCTGTTCGGCTCGGAATGCGATGGTGCGTTCCCCGGCGTGGTTAACGAGGAGACGCACGATCATTACGACAATACGCGGCGCTATGTTGAGGATTCGAAGCTGAACGCCGGAGACAAGGCCCGGATCTATGCAGTCAACGCGCGGCGCGTTTATCCGCGTGCGAGCCGGTGGATTCAAGCGTAGCGGCGGCTAGGCCCCGGCGGAGCATCTGGGGTTCCGGGCGCCCCCGCTTGTGCACCGATCGACGCCGGGCTTTCGCACCTTCTAGAATCCGAAGCCGAACTTTGAGATAGGTGCCATGGTGGCTGATAAGAAGAGAACCGCAACGTGGTCGAGAAAATAAAACACGGCGAAGCGTACCAACGCGCCTTTCCGCTTGTGACGGAGGAGTTTCTATGAGCAAACCTGTAGTGATCCGGAATGTGGAAAAGCCGCCGGAGGATGTGGTCGCCGCACTCGAGAAATACGGCGTGGCGACTGTGCACGAGGCCCAGGGGCGCACCGGGCTGCTGGCTTCCTACATGCGGCCGATCTATCCCGGCGCAGCCATCGCAGGGCCTGCGGTGACGGTATCATTGCCGCCGGGCGATAACCTGATGGTGCACGTCGCCGTCGAGGTCTGCGCGCCGGGGAACGTGCTCGTCCTTGCGCCGACCTCTCCCTGCACCGACGCCTATTTTGGAGAGCTGCTGGCAACCTCGGTGCGCGCGCGCGGGGTAAAGGGCCTGGTCATCGACGCAAGTTGCCGAGACGTTCGCGCCCTCACGGAAATGAAATTCCCGGTTTGGAGCCGCGCCGTGAGTTCCCAGGGGACGGTGAAAGCATCGCTCGGATCCGTAAACATTCCCGTAGTGTGCGCGGGTGCACTGATCGAACCGGGCGACGTCGTCGTCGCGGACGACGATGGCGTGGTTGTCGTGCGGCGGGCCGATGTGCGCGAGGTCGCGGCCGCATCGGAACAGCGGCTGCGCAAGGAAGAGTTGATGCGCGAGCGGCTTGCACGTGGTGAACTTGGTCTGGACATTTACGGCCTGCGGGCGAAAGTCAAGGAACTCGGTCTCGAGTACAAGTGAAAAAGGGGCGACCCGGCCGCCTCGCGACAGACGATTACGCCTGGCACGCTAGTACGCGGCGCCTGGCTGAACAGCGCGGTCGGTTCACACTCATGCGCAGAGCTACATCATGACGACCAAGCCATTTCAGCGAGTTGCGATCGTCGGATTCGGCGAGGTCGGGGGCATCTTCGGTCGCGATCTCGCAGAACGCGCCATCGACGTATCGGTTTACGACATCTTGCTTCAATCGCCGACCGCGCGAGAGGCCATGCTCACCAAAGCGCGGAACTGCAAAGTGCAGGTCCGGGAGAGCCTCCGCGATTGTCTTCGCGATGCGGAGCTGGTGATTTCGGCAGTCACAGCTTCCTCGGCGGCGGAGGTCGCAGAAGCAGCTTCGGCGATCCTCGGATCAGGCCAAATCTATCTCGATATCAACTCGGTTTCGCCCCAGACGAAATCGCGGATGGCCGATCGAATCGGCCGGGGCGGTGGACATTTCGTGGAGGCTGCCGTTATGGCGGCGGTTGGGCCGCAGCGGCTGAAAGTTCCCATGGTGCTCGGCGGGCGCTACGCAGCCGAACTCGCTGCACAGCTCGCGGCCATCGGCATGAACGCGCAGGCAGCAAGCGAGCGAATCGGGGTCGCTTCGGCCGTAAAGATGTGCCGCAGCGTGGTGATCAAGGGGCTCGAAGCGCTAGCGGTCGAGAGCATGTTTGCGGCGCGGCGCTATGGTGCCGAAGAGGCGGTTTTGGCTTCGCTCGCGGCCACTTTTCCCGAGATGGGTTGGCAGAAGGAACTGCCGGACTATCTGATCGGTCGGGTCGCCGAACACGGCCGGCGCCGGGCGGCAGAGATGCGCGAAGCTGTCGAAGCGCTCGGCGACGTTGGCATCGATCCCCACATGGCTCGCGCCACCGCCGAACTCCAGGATTGGTTGGTGGACGAAATCGCCGCGCGCTCGCTCGATGCTCGAAGCGAGAAGAAATTTTCGTGGCGCGCGCTGGCTGACGCCATTGCCGCGGCAACCAAATCAACCCAGCGAAGCTGATTCACTCGTTCGATTCCCCCTAGAAAAGCCAGAACCGCTTGCGTCGGCTTGCGCGCTGCGGCGCGCGGCGCGCCCGATCTCCGCCGCCGTCGATTTCGGGCACATACGGTAGGGGCCGGCCTTCGAACGCCGCAAAAGGATTGTCCACAAGCAGCGCCCGGGCCACTTGCTCGCCATACGTCTCCGCCAGCCGCTCGAAGGCCTCCTTTAAGCGCAGCGGGCGTGATGTGACGTTGTGCGCATCGCTCGCGACGAAGTGAATCGCTCCCGCATGCAGCCACTGTTCCGCCATTTCTTGCGCGGAACGGCCGAATTTGCCGAACAACGATTGCGCTGTCACCTGCGCGTAGCAGCCCTGGCGCAACCAGGCGAACAAGCGTTCGGGCTGCGCGCGCATCAGTGGATTGCGCTCTGGATGCGTGATGATCGGATGCAGTCCCGCGAGTTGCATTTGGTGCAACGCCTGGTCGAGCGATGGCGGAATCGAGTAATCGGCGAATTCCACGAGCAGATAATTCTTCTGATTCAGCGTGAAGCGCGTGGAGTCACGGCGGATGTCTTGGAGATTTTCAAAGCTGAGGTGAAAGTCGCAGCCGGTGGCGAGCACGATACGGCCTTCGAATCGGGACTGAATTTCGTCCCGATGCTGTTTGACCAATTCGGGGACGAAGCGGTAGTTTGGGCTCGCGTGCGGCGTGGCGATGACGTGGGTAATCCCGTCGGCAATGGCCATTTCCACCATGGCGCAAGCGACTTCCATCGATTGGGCACCGTCGTCGAGTCCCGGAAGTATGTGCGAATGGATGTCGACCATTATCGAGGGAGAATAGCGCAGGCGGAACGAGATAACAACGCGCGAACCGTTGCGATTACCGCAGAAATGTGACGCAGCCTATGGGATTTCTCCGGAGCCTGCGATACACATAGCTGCACAGGCGGCGTCCTACCACTTGCTGTGGTAGAGGAAGAACGCGCCAAGCAGCGTGAGCGCCGCGCCGTAGAGGAACTCGAGTTTCTCCGCCTGCGTGCGAATCGCCACCCGCGCGCCTGCCCATGACGCGGGCACCGATCCCAGCGCGATCAAGCCCGCCACGCCCCAGTCCACATGCCCGAGGTAGGCGTGCATCACCGTCCCCGGCACGGCCAGCACCGCCGAGACGGCCAGCGAGCACGCAAACGCCACTTTGATCGGCTGCCGCAGGAATTTGGCGTAGCTCGGCGCATAGAGAAACCCTCCCGAATTCGCCAGCAATCCCGAAACCACGCCGATCCCCGCCGTCACCACGCCCAGGCGCGCTTTCCAGTGCCGGGGCTTTTCTCGCACGTCCAACGCGCCGCCCCCGGCTTCGCGCAACGTCGCCTTGCGCCGGCGCGGCACGAGGAACGACAGTCCAAACCCGAGCACCAGCAGCCCGGTGCAGAATAGAAGCGGCCCCGCGCCGGTGTACTTCGAAAGGTAAGCGCCGAGCAGCGTGGTGGGAGCGCCGATGGCAATGCTCCACCAGAAAATTCCCCAGTCCATCATGTCGAGCTTCCAGTACTGCGCGGCGGCGATCAGTGTTCCCGGGATGGTGGCGGGAAGCGGAGCCACCACGGCTACAAACCCTGGATAGCCCACCAGGCTCAGCAGCGGCGTCGCGACGGCGCTCCCGCCCTTCCCGAAAAGCCCTCCGAGAAAGCCCACAAAGATCCCGATCACCAGCGCGTCCAGGCGGTGCCAGCCCATTTAGTTGTCTGCTCCTCGGTTCCTGCGGTTCGTGTGCGGGCCTTTTTCGAGAAAGGGTGCGATGCGGTCTTTCTCCGAGATGTTTGCTCCGCGTTCCATCTTCGCCGAAGTCGGCTGCGCGGGCAACGGTTTCGCGGACAATTTTGCGGCGCTGGGGGCCGCCCGCGGAGTGTCGATTAGAATGGCTTGCTCTCCTTTCGTTTCAATGAGTTAGGCGCGTTTCTAATCGCCGGAGTGTCGATTAGAAAGCAGGTCGCCTTGGAAGGCGAGTACATGCTGCGGATGAGCCTGCGCAAAGGAGGGCGCTGCGCGCAGCGCTGGTTTTGGCGCGGTTGAAACCGCGCCCCACAAATCTGCTCGCGGTGCGTGACGAAAGCCCGGCTGCACATAATCATTCCTTACCGGGGCGGAAAAGTGCCCCGACTGACGCTAACAGAAATGCGGAAGGATTTCTATTCGTGAAAATACGTACGACGGTAAGTGGAAGGAAAGATGAGGGCTAAGCGTTTTCGGAGGGAGTGAGGCCCCGCAAGTTTGCGTACGCTGATGGCGGTGCGGCGGGCCAAGGGTGGCGCGAGGCTTGACCATCATCGAGGACGCCCGGACAGTGAATCCGTGATCGTCGAAACGGAAAGGAGGCTCCGCCAACGACTTCCGGCGTCATGCGCCGTTTCGGCGACCTGTTTGGAATCGATGAAGGCGCTACGGCAGGCTACAGGGCTCGAGACTTATATCTTTCTCCTAAACCTGCGGACTGGCAAGTATGAATGGTGGGAATTGGCAAGGCCGGATTTGGTGTCCTCTGCTGATTAATCGCCGAAAAAAGGGCTTTTGCCGTGCGGGTTCTTAGAGGGGGTTGGTTATCCCCATTTGTTCCGCCGTGCTCTGTGCTTCGTTGAGTGCTCGCTTGAGGGCCGACACGGCTTCCCCTCGAAAAGCTATTTGAATCG
>DATLWP010000453.1:0-4305 GCA_035576265.1 Candidatus Polarisedimenticolia bacterium | reverse complement strand
GGTGGCAAATTTCGTTCTCGCGGAATACGGAACCGGCGCCGTCATGTGCGTCCCGGCACACGACCAGCGCGATTTCGAATTCGCCGATAAATATCGCCTTCCGGTTAAGGTCGTCGTGCAACCGGCCTCGGGAGCGGCACTGCGCCCCGATCAGATGCGGGAAGCCTACACCGACTATGGCAGGCTGGCCGACTCCGGGCCCTACACGGGCCTGACCTCCGAGCAAGCCATCGACAAGATGGCCGCCGACGCTCGGTCCAAGGGCTTCGGCCAGGCGGAAACCTCTTATCGCCTCAAGGATTGGGGCATCTCCCGCCAGCGTTACTGGGGCACGCCCATTCCCGTGATCTACTGCGAAAAGGACGGCATCGTGCCGGTGCCGGACGATCAGCTGCCCGTGCGGCTGCCGGAAAACGTCGCGCTCACCGGCCAGGGCCAATCGCCCCTCGCGGGTGTCCCCGAATTCGTGAACGCCACCTGCCCAAAGTGCGGAGGGCCAGCTCGGCGCGAGACGGATACGATGGACACCTTCATCGATTCGTCGTGGTACTTCTACCGTTACACCGACCCGCACAACGACCGCGCGCCCTTCGACAAAGCCACTGCCGCCTACTGGTTCCCAATTGACCAGTATATCGGCGGCGTCGAGCACGCCATTCTGCACCTGATCTACGCGCGATTTTTCTGCAAGGTGATGCACGATCTCGGCCTCGTTGCCCATCGCGAACCGGTGCGGCGCCTGTTCTCGCAGGGTATGGTGCTCAAAGACGGCGCCAAGATGTCGAAATCCAAAGGCAACATCGTGGGCGCCATCGAGATCGCGGAGAAATACGGCTGCGACACCGGAAGGATGTACACGCTGTTCGCCGCGCCGCCCGAAAAAGACCTCGAATGGAGCGAGCAGGGAATCGAGGGCTCGGCGCGCTTCCTCGCTCGCGTCTTTCGTCTGGTGGATAAGCACGCGCCCCGTCTGCGGGACATACCGATCGACTGGAACGCCGTCACGGACGTGGCCCAAGCCACGTCCAAGGAAAAGATTCTCGTCCGCAAGACGCACCAGACGCTCAAGCGCGTCACCAACGATTTTCAATCCCGCTGGCATTTCAATACCTCGATCGCGCTGATCATGGAGCTGGTCAACGAGTTCACGGCGCAGGAGCCGCTCGACCAGGAAATTTCGCCGGCCCTCCTGAAGCAGTTGCTGGCGGTGCTGCTGCTGATGCTTGCACCCATGACGCCGCACATCGCCGAGGAGCTTTGGGAATTACTCGGGCATTCCGGCGGGCTCTCGCGCGAGAAGTGGCCTTCCTATCGCGAAGACCTCACCCGCGAGGAGCAAGTCGAGGTCATCATTCAGATCAATGGGCGTCTGCGTGGCAGGATTCTTGTGGACGAGAGCCTCGGCGAAGTCGAAACTCGCGAACGCGCGCTTGCCGATGCGCGCATCGCTCCGCTGATCGCGGGAAAGCAGATCGCCAAGACTATCGTCGTGCCGAAAAAGCTCGTGAACATCGTCTTGAAGTGATCCGCCCGGACCACATCCCTCTTGAAGAACAATTCGATTCGCCCCGAAGCGCCGCTGTTGTATAAGTCTCCAGTCACGACGGATCGAAACGGATTTTGCGCACGTGTGGCCGTTGCCGTCGCGAGGAGAAAACGAAATGAAGACCTTTGCCGTCATTTCTTCCGTTGCCGTGCTTCTGCTTTCATCCACACTGGCCGCCCAGACGCCCAAGCCCGTCCGCACGCAGGCCGGGCTCGTTCAGGGCAGCGTACACGATGGCGTCACCGTCTATCTCGGCATTCCGTTCGCCGCGCCGCCCTTGGGTGACTTGCGCTGGCGTGATCCCCAGCCGGTGGCCTCTTGGCCCGGCGTTCGCCACACAGACAAATTCGCTCCGGGATGCATGCAGATTCCCGTCGTCAACCGGTCGCTCGGTATCGAAGCTGTGCCCGTAAGCGAGGATTGCCTCTATCTGAATGTTTGGACGCCCGCGAAATCTCCGCGCGATCGTTTGCCAGTAATGGTGTGGATCTATGGCGGCGGGTTCTCTATCGGCGCCACTTCCATGGCCGCGTACAACGGAGAGAATCTCGCCAAAAAAGGCGTCGTCTTCGTAAGCGTAGCCTACCGCGTGGGTGCGCTCGGCTTTCTCGCGCATCCGCAGCTCAGCGCCGAACAGGGCGGACATTCCGGGAACTACGGCCTGCTCGATCAGATCGCCGGACTGCAATGGGTGAAGCGAAACATCGCCGCGTTCGGCGGCAATCCCGATCGCGTCACCATTTTCGGCGAGTCCGCGGGAGGAATTTCTGTCAGCATGCTGGCGGCTTCGCCCCTTGCGAAAGGCCTCTTCCAGGGCGCCATCTCCGAGAGCGGCGGGTCATTCGCGCCAGCACGGTCTTCGAACGAAGGAGGCGAGAACGTTCCTCCTCTTGCCGTCGCCGAACGCGACGGCGAAGCCTTTCTCTCGAAACTCGGAGCATCCTCGATCGCCGAAGCGCGAAAATTGCCTGCGGACGCCATTTTGAAGGCCACCGGCCGGGGCCTTGGCGCCTTCTGGCCCGATTTCGACGGCTACGTTCTGCTCGGCGACCAGTACGATCTTTACGAATCGGGGCGCTACAACCACACGCCCGTCCTCATCGGAAGCAATGCGGATGAAGGCGCGCTCTTCGTCGCCAAGACCACCGCCGCCTCCTTTGAATCCAGCGTTCGTAATGGCTACGGCGCCTACGCGGACAAAATTCTCGCCGCCTATCCGGCGGGCTCCGACGCGCAGGCCCTGCGTTCGGCGCGCGATCTTTCGCGCGACTCCCTTTTCGGCTGGGGGACTTGGACTTGGGCGCGGCTGCAGTCGCGCACGAGCAAGGACAAAGTCTTCGTCTACTACTTCAGCCACCGGCCGCAGTATCCGGACACTCCTCAGTTCAAAGACTACGGCGCGTCCCATGGCAGTGAAATGGCTTTCGTATTTGGGATTTTCGCGCGTACCATGCCCGCAACCGCCGCGGACAAGGCCATGTCGCAGGAAGTCTCATCTTACTGGGTCAATTTCGCCAAGACGGGAGATCCGAACGGCAAGGGCCTGCCTGAGTGGCCCGCTTTCACGAATTCAAATCCGCGCGTCATGAACCTCAATGATCCGTCGAACGCAATCGCCGTGCCCAACCTCGATCAATTGAAGGTTCTCGACGGCTACTACGCCTGGCGCCGCCAGGCCGAAGCGAAAGCCAAGCCCTGATGGCAAAGACCAGTCACTCGGCTGGCCTTCGCCATCGCGTCGAGGAGCGACGATCTAGGAGGTCGGCTGCCTAAGGTCGGTGTGAGCTTGCTTTTGGGCCTTCTTCGCTTCCGATTTGGCATTTACGTTGGGGTTTAGGCCGTGTATTGCGTTGCCCAGATTCTTGGCATCCGGACCTGTCACCTTCCCCTTCAGCGTGCCGAAGTCTATGCCCAGGTTCTTGCTGGCGTGTGCCGCAGAGACGCACTGCCCGAGGTTCTTGAAGCCCGAGCACGCCGTCTGCGCCTCCATGCCCGTCAGGTTGTTGATCTGCGACGCCAATTTGTTGTTCTGCGTTAACAGGTCGCTCATTGTCTTGCCCGAAGCGGCCTCCGGTCGCGTACCCATGGCGCCCCCCGCTCCGCTGTGAGAGGAGGGCCCGGCCTCGCCCATTGATCCATGGTTACCGCCCGGCATTGTACCGGGGTTGCCGCCGGGCATCGATCCGGGACCGCCGCCCGGCATTGTGCGTGCGCCGCCGGGCCCCCTGCCTCCGCCCCCTCCGTGCATTTGAGCGAGTGCGGGGAAAGCACAAATTCCGAGAGCGAGTATGAAGGCTGCCAATATTACGTTAGAACGTCTGATCATTTTAGTTCCTCCTGCGGGCGGCAGATTGGTCCGCTCCACGGCATAGTTCGATGTCTTGCTCGTTGCAATGGGTTGCACGGTTGGGATATGGTCCTCGGCGAGCCGAACAGCCAGGGAAGAGGCGGCAGCGTGCCACTCTGGGGGTTTCGGGCGAATTGGAAGAAGCGCGCGGAGTTCTGCTGGCGCGCCGCATTGGAAGCGCTCTGTCCTCGCGTGTCGAGCGCGCGAGGTCTCAGCCGGAATACGTGTCGATTCACAACGGGAGGCTGTCCATGAGACTCATAAACGTTAGCGTGCAGCGGCACTGGCCCGCCGCCTTTTTCGTTCTTGCCCTCGTCCTGTTCTCAGCGCCTGCCCGCGCGCAAGAAGGCTGGGCGAGCGAACACTGGGTCGGAACGTGGAGCGCTTCGATGCAGGGCCAGGTAAGCTTTAT
>DATLWP010000452.1:0-1820 GCA_035576265.1 Candidatus Polarisedimenticolia bacterium | reverse complement strand
GTTAATGAGCCGCATGTCGCGGATAAATGGGGTGGGAAGATCATCACAAAAGAACAACTCGAATCGACCGCCGCATACGCGAAATCGATCTGGCCCTATCTGCCTGTTGGCGCGGGACGTAGCGATTACGTCTTGAAGTATGCTCCGTGGAAGTATTTGGACTTCAGCCATTCGCAGTACCATATGCGAAAAGGTGACGTCGAAAGTTGGCGGAAGATGACGGTAGCGCAGTCAAAAGCTGCAGGTGTGGCGTTACTCCTCAGCCTCAATTTCTATGGGGGAGAGGTTGGCAACACGCCTATGACGCCTGAGGAGATCCGACGACTTGGTTCGTCGCTCGCGGCGGACACTTACGCGTGCGCTCTTACCGGGTATATGTACAATGAGAAATACTTTTCGACACCCGGTATTGAAGAGGCTTTCGCCGCGGTTGCTGCGGTTGCCTCGAGCCATCCCGCACCACCGTGTTACGTCGGGGCAGTGAAGCACTAGACACCAGCTCCCGGAGCGTCTCGCCAAGGCGTCCGAGCTGCAGGGCGATTAGGATGCTTCGGTTCATTCGCGCAACGCTGCAATGGCGTTCGGGCCAGCAGCATGGGTCACGCCGTTTGTCCAAGAGCCGGTTTCATTGAGTGTGTTCCCATCTACGGGCGGCGCGACTTATCCTCAATCCAGAGAGCCTGACAAGAGTATGAACAAACCAGTGGAACGGCTTGCCATTTTTCTCCCGTCGTTTGCGGGCGGTGGTGCCGAAAAATCGATGCTCACGCTCGCTCACGGTCTGGTAGAGAGAGGGTACGCTGTGGACGTAGCAGTGGCCCGCGCTGAGGGGCCTTACAAAAACGCCGTAGATGAACGCGTTCGTGTCATCGATCTGAAGGCCTCCCGTGTTCTGCTCAGCGCGGCGAAGTTAATGCGCTACCTGCGCGATACGCGCCCGGCCGCTTTGCTTTCCACTTTAGACTACGCGAACGTTGTCGCGGTGTGCGCTGGCCGTTTGGCGCGCGTGCCGTCACGGATCGTTGTCCTCGATCAGAACACGATCTCGATCAGCTCTCAACACTCGACGCAGTGGCGGGAGAGGATCATTCCGAGACTGATCAAATTCTCTTATCGGTGGGCTGACCACATCGTCGGGAATTCGCAAGGTGTCACAGATGACTTGGTTCATATCACGGGGTTGCCCCGAACGAGATTTCATGTCATCTATAACCCCGTTGTAACGCCTGCACTTTGGGAAAGGCGGAAGGTTCGGCCCTCACACCCATGGTTTGGTCCTGACCAGCCGCCAGTTGTCCTGGCGGTTGGCCGTCTGACGCCTCAGAAGGACTTTATCACACTCATTCACGCGTTCGCCCGCGTGCGGCGCAACAAGCCTGTTCGCCTGATGATTCTGGGAGAAGGAGCGGATCGTCAGGAACTGGAAGCTCTGGTCAGGCTGCTGAAACTCGAAGAAGACGTGAGCCTGCCGGGTTTCGTAGAGAACCCGTACTCCTATATGGCACACGCCAGCGTTTTCGTCCTGTCCTCGCGGTGGGAAGGTCTGCCGACCGTATTGATCGAAGCCCTTTCGTGCGGGACGCGTGTGATCGCGACAGATTGCCCCAGCGGGCCACGAGAAATACTTGCCGGAGGTTTATATGGCTCGCTCGTTCCTATGCGCAATGCACCTGCACTCGCTGTAGCGATTACAGCAGCATTGAGCGAAGGAACGCCGGCACCGACCACAGAGAGCTGGCAACCGTACGAACTGAACAGAGTAATTGACCAGTACGCACATCTGCTCTTCGATCGAGTTGAAACTGTATCAATCGCGGGCG
>DATLWP010000451.1:0-4181 GCA_035576265.1 Candidatus Polarisedimenticolia bacterium | reverse complement strand
CTCGGCGCCAACATCGCGCGCCGCAATGCGGGCGATCGGCGCAGGCTCGGCACAAACGCATCTGGACCGCGACACGCTTGCAGCCGACGTCATTTTGTTGGCAACGCCCGATGCCTCGCTGGCGGCCGTCGCGAAGGCGCTGGCGGAGGTGGGGGGCCGGGAATGCCGCGGAAAGGTCGTGTTGCACACCAGCGGCGCGCTCGATCGCAGCGTGCTGGCTCCGCTCGCCCGCCGGGGTGCCGCTACGGGTTCGCTCCACCCGATGCAAACCTTCAGCGGCCGCGGCGTGCCGCAGCTCCGGAACGTGATCTTCGCCGTCGAAGGCGATCCCGAGGCGCGGCGTGTCGCACGGGGCATCGCGCGCTCTCTCGGCGGCGTGCCGGTGATCATCGAGGGGCGAAGCAAAGCTGCGTATCACGTGGCTGGCGCGCTCGCCGCCGGCCACGCCCTGGCGCTATTCGAGGCGGCAACCCAAATCCTCACCAAGATCGGCTTCCCGCGGCGCCGCGCGCTGCAAACGCTGCTACCTTTAATCCGCCAGATGCTCGATAATTTTGAGCGGCTCGGGCCACAGGCGGCTTGGACCGGCCCGATCGCGCGCGGCGACTATGCGACGATCGCAAAACATAGGAAAGCGCTCCGCGGCTATCCGCGCGAGTTTCAGCAGGCGTACGCGGCGCTCTCGCTGCTGGCCGGCCGCGTTCTATCGAAAGCGCCGCCTGCCACACTCGCGCGGCTCAGACGCGTGCTAGCGGAGCGGTAAGGGTCTGGGTGTAGAGCCGCAGTCTTCAGCGCGGCGTTGGCAATTGACAAGAATCTTTCATGAACGTTGGAGGTAATCGTTGAACCGATCGTCCCGCAAGCTCCACATTCCGGTCGAGCATACAACGCTCGCAAACGGTCTGCGCGTGGTCGTGTCGCCGGACCGCTCCGCCCCGGTCGTCACCGTCGGTGTTTACTATCAGATCGGCTTTCGCCTGGAGCCGCGCGGCCGCAGCGGCTTCGCGCACCTGTTCGAGCACATGATGTTTCAAGGCTCCGAGAACGCCGGGAAGATGGAGCACATTCGCCTGGTCAATTCCTCGGGAGGCGTGCTCAACGGAACGACGAACTACGACGTCACGAACTATTTCGAAGCCGTGCCCTCGAATGCCCTCGAACGCGTGTTGTGGCTCGAGGCCGACCGTATGCGCGCGCTCAAGGTGGACGACGAGAATCTGCGCAATCAGCGCGACGTCGTGAAGGAAGAGGTTCGCGTCAACGTGATGAACCAGCCTTACGGCGGATTCCCCTGGCTCGACCTGCCGCCCGTCGCGTTCCGCAACTGGCCCAACGCTCACAATTTCTACGGCGATTTCGCCGATCTCGACGCCGCCACGCTCGCCGACGTGCAGCATTTCTTCCGCACGTATTACGCGCCGAACAATGCCGTGCTCGTGATGCTCGGCGACTTCGAACCGTCGGAGGCGTTCGCGCTCGCGAAGCGGTATTTCGAAAATATTCCGGCAGCTGCGCCGCCGCCACGCGCGGATGTCAGCGAGCCGACTCAAACAGAGGAGCGTCGCGGCGAGGTCGAGGAAAAATTTGGACCGCTCCCCGCGATTGCCGTCGGCTACACGCTGCCGCCCCGCGAAAGCGAAGATTGGTACGCCGCCGCCGTTGTCGAGCGTGTGCTGCATGGCGGCCGTGCCGGCCGGGTCTATCGCAAGCTCGTGCTGAAGGAGCAGATCGCCGTCGATGTGGATGGCAGCGCGGACATCTTCGATAGCAACGGCCCCACGCAAATGGTGACGCGCATCTTCCACAAGCCGGAGTTTACCTCCGACGGAACGGTCGCGATCTACGACGAGGTGATCGAGGATCTGCAGCGGAAGGGCGTTTCGCAGGACGAACTTGAGCCCGTGAAAGTGAAGTTTCGCTCGGATTTCTACTCGATGCTCGAGGGGGGCATGGGGGCGTACATGCCGCGATTCGGCTTGATGCATTGCCTGGCGTGTTTCACGCTGTTTGATGGCGATCCCGACCGCGTGAACACGATCCTCGATGGTTTTCTGGCCGTGACTCCGGAACAGGCGCAAGCAGTCGCGAAGAAATACTTGGTCCCGCGAAACCGCGCCGTGCTGTTCCGGCGCCCGGTCGCTCCCGGAGGTGCGCGATGACGTCTCCGGCAAGCTCAGCATCATCGGCCGCGGGCCGCACGCAGCCTCCCGCCCTCGGCCCCGAACGTCCCGTCTCCTGGCCGAAGCGTACCGTCCGCACGCTTTCCAACGGCATGCAGGTCGTGTTGGCTGAGTCGCGCGCTTTCCCCAAAATCTCCGCGCAGCTCTACTTCCGCAACGGAAACGCGGTCGTGGCGCACCGCGCGCCAGGCCTCGCGGAGATGACAGCTACTGTCGTGCGCACCGGCACGGCTTCGCGCTCGAGCGATCGCATCGAGGAAGATCTGCGCCGTATGGGCGCAAGCCTCGGCACGCACGCAGGCGCCGATTCCAGCTCGGTCGCTGCCTCAGGTCTCGCTGAGTTTTCCGGCGACTTGCTCGAGTTGATGGCCGATCTGGCTCGGAACGCGTCGTTTCCGCAGGACGAATTTGAGCGCGAGCGCCGGCAGCGCCTGGAAGAATTGCGCATCGAGCGCACTACCCCCGGATTCCTCGCCAGCGAGCGGCTGCGGCGGGTTCTGTTCGGCGAGCATCCCTACGCCGTCGTCGCCCCCACGGAAGAGCAGGTTGCAGCCTACCGCCGCGAGCAGCTCGACGAGTTCTATCGCCGCTACTACGTGCCCGCGGATGCGCTGCTCATCGTCGTCGGAGATTTTTCGAGCGACGCCATGCTCGAACAGATCGAAAAAGTCTTTGGCAGTTGGAAGGCCCCGCAACCCGAGCCGTCGACGTGGCCCGCCCCGCCGCGCTATTCCGGCCGGCGCGTGCATC
This sequence comes from Candidatus Polarisedimenticolia bacterium, assembly GCA_035576265.1. GTDB lineage: Bacteria > Acidobacteriota > Terriglobia > Acidiferrales > UBA7541 > Palsa-295. Next base: position 1,251 of record DATLWP010000451.1, on the reverse strand, counting down.
TCGTGCACCTGCCCGGAACCGTGCAGACGCAGGTGCTCGTGGGAAATCTGGCCATTACGAGGCGCGATCCCGATTGGTATCGCACCGTTCTCGCCAATTCGATTTATGGCGGCGCGTTTCATTCGCGGCTGATCATCAACATCCGCGAGCAGAAAGGCTATACCTACAGTCCGCGCAGCGGCGTCACTCCGCTGCGGCAGCACGGCTATTTCACGGCGCATGCGGCCGTGCGCAACGACGTCGTCGCCGCCACGCTCACCGAAATCTTCTACGAGCTCGACCGCATGCGTTCGCTTCCGGTAAAGCCCGACGAGCTTGCGAGCGCGCAGAGTTATCTCTCCGGCGTTTTCTCTCTCGGCGTGGCCACGCAGGACGGCCTGCTCGGCCAGCTCTCGATCGTCCACCTCGATCAACTGCCGGAGGGTTACCTGGAAACCTACCGCGAGCGGATTGACGAGCTCACTGCCGACGATGTTCTCGCCGCCGCCCGCCGCCATTTCGATTCCGCCAACGCGCAGATCGTTCTCGTCGGTGACGCCCAGCAGATCGGCCAGCAGGCTGGCCTCTTCGGCGAAGTCAGTCTGTACGATGCCCAGGGCAGGGAAATGCAGCCTGTCAAGTCTGGCGCGTGAGAGCTATTTGGCTATGCCGCCTCGGCTGAATCCTGCCGCGTTTCTCAAGTTTCTAACGTTTGGCGTTGGAATCCTCGTATTCCTGTTTCTGGCTTCGCAAACCTTCGCGGCGAAAAAGCATCCGCCGTCGAAGCCTGTGGATTTGAATACCGCCACGGTCCAGGAACTCGAACAATTGCCCGGAATCGGCCCCACCACCGCGAAAGCAATCGTGCAGTTCCGCGCCAAGAGCGGACGCTTTCGCCGCGTCGAGGACCTGCTCGCCGTTCGCGGCATCTCGGAAGCCAAACTGCAGAAATTGCGCCCGTACATCACGGTCGGCCCGCCGGCTGGCAGGACGCCCTAGCCAGTCGCGCGTGCGCGGCGTTCAACTCCCGAAACGAGTTCGCCTGGCTTGCGGAGGTTCTTGAGCGATTTCCGTCTTCCCCCTATGAAATTGACGAAGTGCGTCGCCCGACATACGATAGCGGCCTAACTCTCAAAGCACGTACGCTCTTATCAAGGAGAGAATGATGTCGAGAAAACGCTTCCGCCGCTTCCGTGCATTCGCGATTTTGGCCGCAGTAGCTGCTTTCGCGGTGGGCGCCGGCCCTGCCAACGCGTCGCCCAATGCCTTCTC
>DATLWP010000450.1:0-4972 GCA_035576265.1 Candidatus Polarisedimenticolia bacterium | reverse complement strand
GTGACCTGCTGGGCGGCCGCCGCTGCGGAAGCCTTCGCCGCCGCGACGGCCGCGGAATTCGTCGCCGCGGCCGCAACGGCCTGGTCATACATCTGCTGGGAAACTTCCTGCTTGTCGACGAGCTGCTTATATCGCGCGAGGTCGCTTTGCGCCCGCACGTTGTTGGCCTGTACTTGCGCGAGTTGCGCCTGGGCTGCGTCGTACTGTTGCTGCGCTGCGACGATGCCAGCCTCGGCATTCTGGACACTTGCTTCGGACGCCGAGACCTGGCTGGACGTGCTGACGGATGTCACCGGAATGTTGATATGGAGAGCCCGAGCGCTGGCTTCGGCGTCCGCCAACGCGGCGCGGGCCTGGTCCACGGCCACCTGATAGTCGCGAAGGTCGATTTCGACGAGCACGGCGCCGGCCTGAACGTACTGGTTGTCGCGCACGTTCACGTTGGTGACGTAGCCGGAAATCCGCGCGCTGACGGGCATCAAGTGACCGTCGATTTGAGCGTCGTCGGTCGATTCGTAGCTCGAGAAATAGCGCCAGGCAAAAAAGGCGCCGACTAGCAGCACGAGAATCGCGCCAACCAAGAAGCCGTGGGCACGGGGGCGCTCGCGAAAGAGGCTGGATCTCTCAGCAATTGCGGGTTCGGAAGCGGAGGACTTCTCCGCTGGAGGATTGGTCGGGGCTTCGATGTCGGTTCTCTGTGCCATGTTTCATTTTCCTCTGAAGTATTCTTTGACGCCTTCTTCGGCCTGGCCCAGCGCACGGGCCAGAGAAATCTTTGCGTAATTGTCGGAATAGAGGCTCGCGATGTAGCTTTCATGGGCGCGAGCCACGGCTTCTTGCGCCTGCACGACTTCGACGGTATCGGTTACGCCGGCGGTGAAACGATCCCGCGCCTGCACGAGTGTCTGCTCAGCCAAATCGATGTCGCTCTGCGCGACGGCGACGCGCTCCTCGGCGGATTGGAGGTTGAGGAGGGCAGTGCGAACTTCGGCGTCAATCTGGGCGCGCAGATTCTCGAGGCGCTGGCGGCTTTGTTCCAACCGCGCATCCGCTTCGAGGACCTCGCCATGGACCTTGCCGCCCTGAAAGATGGGAATAACCAGCGTTCCGCGAACATCGAAGACGCCGTGCGTCGAGACGTCGGGATACGTGCCCGCCAGACCGTAGTCCGCGGTGAAGGACAGCGAGGGGAGATAACCCGCCGACGCGGCCTTCCGCGAATAATCGGCCGCGCGGACGTCCGCGAGCGCCGCCTGAAAATCCGACCGCGACTCGTAAGCGCGCTTGAGCGCTTCGTCCACTGTGATGCCCGCGAACGGCTGATAAGGCGATTTATCGGTCAATTCAAATTGCTGTCCCGGAGCGAGTCCGATCGCACGCGCGAGGTTGAGCTTCTTGATCGCGAAATCATTCTTCGCCTGGATCAATTGTTGCTGCTGCGATTTCAGCTCGACCTGAGCGCGAAGGGCGTCGATGGCGGGAGAAGTGCCGGCCTTCACCCGGTCCTCGGCCTGGTTGTAGAGCGCCCGCGCGGTCGTCACCTGTGCGCCGGCGGTATCGACACGGGCTTCATCGGCAATGGCCTGCAAATAGGAATAACCGACGGCCAGGATGACGAGATCGCGCGCATCTTTATAGGTGCCTTGGGCCGACTTCAGGCTTTGGGTCGCTGCGCGCGTTCTGTTGATCGCTTTCCAATCGAAGACGGACTGGGTCAGGTAGGCCCGCGAATCGAAATAGGCAAAAGGCCCGACGACGGTAGGAACCTGGAAGCCAGGGGCGCTGAAGCTGAAGCCAAACTCAGCTAAATCGATTTGCGAATCGGCGATATACGTCGAGGTGTTGACGTTTGGGAGGAGTTCGCTCAGGAACCTCCGGCGCTGGCCCTGAGCGGCGTGCACTTCCTCGCCCGAGAGGAGCAGACCCAGGTTCTGCTTCAGGCCGCGCTGGATGGCTTCCTGCAGCGACAACTGCAAAACGCCCGGAACGGGTTTTGCAGGAACGCTGCCGGCAAATGGATTTTGGGCCTGTGACGGGGGCGGCGGGGACGCGTCGAAAGCGCCGCCGGTAGGAGAAGTCATCACGCCAGGGGATGAAGGCCGTGCCTGTGCCCACGCGGATCCCGCTGCCAACGGCAAGAAAAGAGCAATCATGAAGAATGAAACCGCCGACCGGCCTATCACGGGATTCCCTCCTTGCCCCGACGTATTTCGGATGAAACGGCAGCGGGCAAAACCTCGACGCTTTCGCCTTCGGTCATTTCAGACACCATCCCCACTTACGCCTTCACGCCGCGGCTGCCCGTGAACGGCTTGCGCTTCTTATCGGGCAGAAGATTGGGACAGAGCAATTCCCAGACACCGGTTGCCGTCGTTCGCAAGGAAGATTCCGGGTTCATGGCCCAGGCCACGGTGATGCCCAAAAGAACGAGCTGCGTCAACTGGGCCAGCTCGGCCGCGGAAATGTCGCGACGGATCTCGCCGCGCTCCTGTCCCAGGGCGAAGATTTGAGTCATCAGGCGGCGGCCGATATGAAGCCGCTTCTGCAGCTCCGCGCGTACCGGCGCGCAGGACGCATGAGCGGCGTAGATGGCGCGCAACAGGGCAGGGCGCTCCTTCGCTTGACCCGCGAGGTCCGTAGCCAGCGCTCGGAGGACGGGCAGGACGGGTTCCTTGCGGGCGCGTTCGAGAGCACGTTCGACGGCGGCGATGCGCTCGGCGCCGAAGGTGGCCAGCACATGCTCCTTCGTCGGAAAGTAATTGAAGAAGGTTCCCTTGCCGACGTCGGCGGCCTCGGTGATGTCTTCGACGGTGGTTTCGAGAAACCCGCGCTCGGCGAAAAGCTCGAGCGCCGCGCGGAAGAGGCGATCGCGGATTTCGGCGCGGTGACGCTCGCGGCGGTTTACTCGCGGCGGGGCGGCATGCCGCGCGGCTGGAAGGGACGATGCCATCGGCGGACTCCTGTTTGACCGTAAACCGAATACGACTTTAAGTCATATGTGAGGAAGAGTCAACGTCGAGAAGAGACCCGTCAGGCGAGCGCCGCGGATCCGGCGCCCGCCTGAGATACGTTGCCAAAAGGTGCGGGGAGCTCTGCGCCGCTATTTCGAGAGATTTTTCGGGCTGTGCTGGTTCAACGTTCCGATGAGCGCTCTGGCCGCGGATGGAACGGGGACGGCGCCGTGCAGGGCGATATCCTTGGCCCCGATTTTCTTGCCGTAGAGGCGTTCATTCGCGTCGTTATCGGGACGCAGGGTCGATCCCGCGAGCGAAATGCCGGCGAACAGACCGCGGGAACGGGAGTACGTGAGGACTTCGGCGCGCATGGTGACGTCCGTTGCTGCCTCGGCGGTGCGTCCCTTGGGACCTGCGGCGGCTGACGCGTCGCCGCCGAGCTTTACCTTGCTGCTGAGGATGGCGCCGGCACCACGGGAATTCATCACCAGGAGGACGAAATCCGTGGCCTGGCCGCCGAGCTGGAATCCGAAGCTGACTCCTTCGAGAGCCATCATCGTCGGAGCGCTCCAGGGACCGCGAAAGTTATCGCCGCTGCGGCAGGTCATGGCGCCGCGGCCGTAGCTGCCGCCAATACCAAATGCGCCCTTGATTACGGAGGGGATGACGATAACGCAATCGGCCTTGTCGAGCAGATCCTGGGGGATGTTGTCGGGGATATTCAGAATTTCCTTGAGGACTTGTCCGGAGTTCTTGAGGCGGTCCTCGTCTTTCGTCTTTTTGTCTGCGTGAGCAGGCGCGGGGTTAAAGAGAGCGGGCAGGCCGACCAGTGCCGCTGCGAGAAATAGGGACAGAATCCTGTTCATGAGAATCCTCCTGTGGGCGAGGTTCAATGATATGTGTTCCGAGGGTGGGGGCGCAACCTCATCCGTAAAGCAAGGTACATGGCGCACGGGGCTACAATATAATTGGATGGCTCGAGCATCCTTGCATCCTTCATGAATAGATTCCCCATTTGGCGGCGTGGTTGCCACCGCCGACGTTGGATCCCAGCCGCGCTGTGGATGGCAGCGGCGCTCGCTTTCACACAGGCGGCTTCAGCGCGCAATTCTGCTCACCCGCAGAGGACGCCGGGCGCCCAGGCGAAAACGACGGCGCGCCGGGCGACGGAGCGATTTCGCGCCCGCGTGGAAGAGGTGCTGAGGGAAGGAGGCGGAGAAAAGGCGTATTGGGGCATTCTTGTCACGGATCGAAAGACGGGCGAAGTCGTCTACGAGCTGAATGCCGATCGTTTCTTTACCCCGGCGTCGAATGCGAAGATCTTTACGACGGCGCTGGCGCTCGCGACTCTCGGCCCTGACTATCGATTTCGCACGACGCTCGAATCGAAAGGCGCGCTGGGAAGCGACGGCCGCTTGGCGGGCGACCTGACTCTAGTGGGCCGCGGCGATCCAGACCTCTCGAATCGCAAGTTTCCGTATGAGGGCAAGGCCGAGCGTGATGGGCCAGTGGAAAAAGTGCTCGCCGAGTTGGCGGATGCAGCTGTCGCCAAAGGGCTGCGAGAGATCGATGGAGACGTCGTCGCCGACGACAGCTACCTTCCCTACGATCCTTACCCGGCGGGATGGAGCGTGGGCGATCTGTTTTTCACCTTTGGCGCGCCGATCAGCGCTATCGCGTTGAACGACAATATCGCCGAGATCGAGGTGCAACCTGCGGAGCACGCAGGTGAGCCGGCGATCGTCCGGACGGAGCCCGCGCCTGCCCTCGATACATTCGCCCGCGAAATCACCACCGGACCGCGCGGCAGCAATCCCGATTTCGCCGTCGTCCGCCAGCCGGGATTGAATTTTTTCCTGCTGCGCGGCACGATCCCGGCGGGCCACAGCCCCATCAAGCTCGAGTTTGCACTGACGGCGCCGGCCGAAACGTCGGCGCTCGTGCTTAAGCAACTGCTGGAAGAACGCGGCGTGCGCGTGACGGGCACGACCCGCGTGCATCACGCGCCACCGCCCGAA
>DATLWP010000449.1:0-5225 GCA_035576265.1 Candidatus Polarisedimenticolia bacterium | reverse complement strand
TACCGTTTCGAGAACCGGCCCGCCGACGCCGAGAAGGTTCTTCGCGGCATCCTGGAACACGAGCCCGATGACGAATCCGCCCTCGAGCAAATGAGCCAGTTGCTTATTGACGAAAATCGATCGCAGGAGGCGATTGGCCTGCTAACGGAAGCGGCAAGCGAATCCGCTTCGCCGGACTTGTACGATTTGCTTGGCGACGCGTACTTGGAGGCGAAGGACTTCGCGCGGGCGGAGGCGGCCTACCGCAAGGCCGTCGAAGAAGACCCCGACGATCCAGGCCACCGCCACGGGCTGGCCCAGGCGCTGCTCGCGCAGGACAAGTATGCGGATGCACTCGCGCAGTTCCAGAGGCTCTCGCAGCTCGAGCCGGGAACCGCAGAGAATTATCTTCGCGTTTCGCAACTCGCCCGTCGCCTGGGACGTTTCGACGAGGCCCAGTCCAGCCTGCTGCGCGCGAAGCAGCTCGCTCCGGGTAATCTCGAAGTTCTCTACAACGAGGCACTGCTTTACGAGGACCAGGGCCGCTACGCCGACGCCGTCAAAGTGCTCACCGACGCCATCGCCGGAATCAAGAGTCAAGCCGGCGGGACGCAGAATTCAAACGCGCTCGCGATCCTCTACGAGCAGCTGGGCCGCGCATTTCGTGAAAATCGCGATTATTCCGCAGCCATTGATACGTACGAGGAGATGGCGAAGCTCGGTCCCGACCCCCGGAAGCGAGCCCGAATGCTCTTAATCGAGACGTACCGCCGGAGCCGCGACATCGGCCGCGCCATCGCCGAAGCGAAGCAGGGACTCGATGCATCTCCGCAAGACGCGGAACTGACCGTAGCTCTGGCGATGCTCTACGGGGAAAGAACCGACACGGCGGCGGCGATACAGCTGCTCCGAGGGCTGTTGCGCGGGAACAACGACGATCAGCAGATCTACATCGATATCGCGCAGGTCCAGGAGCGCGGCCGGAAATATGCCGAAGCCGAGCAAACGGCGCGGAAGGCCGAACAGATGGCCCGCGACAACTCCGCCAAGGAATCCGCGTGGTTCATGCTCGGCGCGATCTATGAGCGGCAGAAGAAGTTCGATCAGGCCGAGCAGCAGTTCCGAAAGGTGCTGGACTTGAATCCGAACAACGCGCCTGTCCTGAACTACTACGGTTACATGCTGGCCGACCGTGGGGTCCGAGTCGATGAGGCCGCTTCTCTAATTCAGCGAGCCGTGAAGCAGGATCCGCAAAACGGTGCCTACCTCGATAGCTTGGGCTGGGCCTACTTCAAGCAGAACAAGCTGGCCGAAGCGGAGGAATACCTGCGCCAGGCTGTTGACCGCGAGGGCCAGGACCCGACGATTCTCGGCCATCTCGGCGACGTCTATCTGAAACTCGGCCAGACCGAGCACGCCGCCGAGCTTTACGAGCGCGCGCTGACGGAGTGGCAAAAGGCCCTGCCGGCCGATTACCAGGCTGACAAGGTGAGCCAACTCGACGCGCAATTGAAGAACCTGAAGCGGCGCCTCGCGCAGAAATCCGCTTCGGAAACGGCCAAACCGCAGTAAGCTCCCCGCATGAAAAATTCCGTGCGCCTGCCGGCGTTCGCAAAAATCAATCTTCGTCTGCACGTCCTGGGGCGGCGCGCGGACGGCTATCACGAGCTGCGCACGATTTTTCAGGCGATCTCGTTGCGGGACACCCTGGAACTTTCTGTGGGCTCGCGCCACGGCATTACCCTCGAAACGAACGACAAGTCGCTGCCAGCAGGCCCGGAAAACCTCGTGGTGCGGGCGATCGAAGCGTTTGCTCGCGAGACCGGATTCCGCAGCGGCATCCGGGTGCGGCTTGAAAAACGTATTCCCGTGGCGCGGGGCCTGGGCGGCGGGTCGAGCGACGCCGCGGCTGCGCTGATCGGGATGTTGCGGCTGACGAAGCGAAGGCTCCCGCTCGAGCAGCTGATGGAAATTGCTTCGGGACTGGGCGCCGATGTGCCTTTTTTTCTCTTCGGTGGGCGCGCTCTGGCGGTGAGTCGCGGCGATGAAATCTATCCGTTGCCCGATACGCCTCGCCGAACGATCCTGGTCGTCTCTCCTCACGACATCGCAATCAGCACCAAGGACGCCTATCAGTGGGTCTCCGCGGATTTGACAAAACGCGCCAAACCCCCTAACATTTGGGGATTCTGTGCTCTGTGCTGGAGCCGGTGGGGAACGGTCTCGAACGACTTCGAGGAGCCGGTCTTCCGCCGCCATCCGCGGCTCGGAGAAATCCGGGACGCCTTGCTCGAGCGAGGAGCCGCAGAAGCCGCGCTGGCGGGTAGCGGGTCGGCGGTGTTCGGAATATTCCGAAACCCAGCGCAGGCGCGCCGAGCCGCTCGAAAGTTCCCGGAAGATTCGGTTTTCGTCGTCGAAACTCTTTCCAGGGGAAGGTATGGCCGGGCACTGGGTTGGAGTGCGGCCGGCTAGGGGAAAATTGTGGCCGAGGACAAGTTCAAGGTCTTTTGCGGGACAGCGAACACAACTCTAGCGGATTCGATCTGCTCCTACCTCGGCGTGCCGCGGGGCAAGGCCGAGCACGGTCACTTCGCCGATGGCGAGACCCGGTATCAGATTCTCGAAAACGTGCGCGGCGCCGACGTGTTCGTCGTGCAGCCTTGCTCCCATCCGGTCAATCACCACTTGATGCAGCTCCTGCTGATGATCGACGCGTTTAAGCGGGCTTCCGCCTGGCGCATCACACCGGTGATTCCCTATTACCCGTACGCGCGACAGGACCGCAAGGATCGCCCGCGCGTGGCTATCTCAGCCAAGGTGGTTGCGGACTTGCTGGAGACGGCCGGTTCGAGCCGCGTGCTGACCCTCGACCTGCACGCACCGCAGATCCAGGGATACTTTAATATCCCGGTGGATCACCTCTATGCGGCGCCGGTGATGGTCGAGTATTTCCAGAAGAAGAAGTTGGGACCGATTACCGTGGTTTCGCCGGATGCAGGCGGCGTCGAACGAGCGCGCCTATTTGCCAAGAGGATTGATGCGCCGCTCGCCATCGTGGATAAGCGCCGCATCGACGTGAACGTGAGCGAAGTGATGCACCTGATCGGCGACGTGGCGGGTCGTCCGGCGCTCGTGATCGACGACATTATCGACACGGCCGGCACGCTCGTGAAAACCGCGGAAGCGCTGCTCGAAAATGGCGCCACAAAGGTCTTCGCGGCCTGCACGCATCCCGTGCTCTCGGGTCCGGCCGTCGATCGGATCATGGCCTCGCAGATTGAAGAGGTGATTGTCACGGACTCCGTTCCGCTCAATGACGCGGCGCAGAAGGTGCCGAAGATTCGAGTGCTGAGCGTGGCTCCGTTGCTCGCTCGCGGCATCCAGTCGATTCACGAGGAGACTTCGATCAGCGAGCTGTTTATGTGAGTGGTCACGCCGGGCTCCAGCTCGGCATATCGCCTTGTCCTAATTTTGGGGTTCGCCTCGCTGACGGCGTCCCGGAACAAACAGGGCGAGAGGAAGGACGTATGGAGACGTTTACAGTCGAAGGCAAGATTCGCGCCGAACGCGGCAAGAATGCGGCGCGCCGCACGCGCGGGACCGGGATGGTCCCTGCGGTGCTCTACGGTGGCCGGCAGGATTCCATGGCGCTAGCCGTGAATGCCAAGCAGGTGACGCGCATTCTCCGTTCTGAGGCGGGCCACAACACTATCTTCACGCTGCAGGTGGCCGACGGCCAGGAACAGAAGGCCATGTTGAAGGACTGGCAGATCGACCCCTTGAGCGGTTCGCTCCTGCACGTGGATCTGCTCCGTATCGCGATGGACGTGCGCATGCGCGTCCGAGTCCCCGTGCACACCTTCGGTGAGCCACAGGGCGTCAAATTACAAGGCGGCATCTTCGAGACGGTGACACGTGAGGTCGAAATCGAATGCCTGCCCGGCGATATTCCGGAGGAGTTCAGGGTCGATGTGAGCGAACTCCTGATCGGCAAGCAGCTTCGCGCCGCCGACCTTCCCGTCGACCCGCAGAAGATCAAGCTCATCACAGACCCGCAGCGCGTGCTGGCTCACGTTGTGATGTTGAAGAAGGAAGAGGAGCCGGCGCCGGAAGCAGCTGTGGCGGCGGAAGTCGCGCCGGCCGAGCCCGAGGTCATTAAGAAGGGCAAGAAGGAAGAAGTAGAGGGCGAAGCTCAGGCTGAAGCCGAAGCGCCGAGGGCCGAGAAGGCGGAGAAGAAGGGCAAGGAGAAGTAACCCCCGGCTGTGCGCGGCACGATTTCACCGGCGCGTGCAGGGATGCCAGCGGGTGCCTGCTTATGCGATTGATCGTCGGTCTCGGCAACCCTGGCCCCGACTACGAATGGACGCCCCACAATTTGGGCTTCCTCGCCGTCGATGCACTGGCCGAACGCGCCGGTATTCGCGTCCGGCGGCCCGAAGCCAAGGCTCTCATCGGGCGCGGCCAGCTCCTGGGGCACGAAGTGATTCTGGCCAAGCCGCAGACGATGATGAATCTCAGCGGCGTAGCCGTGCGGATGCTGCTCGAGCGGTATGAATGCGGCCCCGCCGGCTTGATCGTGTTGATCGATGACGTCGACTTGCCGTGGGGCATGCTGAGGATCCGGGACCGGGGTCGCCGCAGCACTCACAACGGCCTGAAGTCGATCATCGCGGCGATTGACACGGACGAATTCGTTCGCATTCGGATGGGCGTCCAGCCGAAGCAGTTGTGGGGCGACCTGAAGGACTATGTCCTCTGCACCATGGGGCGCGAGGAGCGCAGGATCGCCCAAGATATGGTGATCGAGGCGGCCGACGCCGTCGAGTCGGTTTTGGCCGAGGGAGTGGACAAGGCGATGTCGCGATTCAATCGCAAGGTGCCACCCGCGGAAGAGGGTTTGCAACCGGGATAGGTTCTTGCCGGAACGATGGCAAGGAATCGAGAGGACACATGGAAGAGCGCTTGTACGATCTGATTTTCATTTGCCGGCCGGATACGCCCGAGCCGGACATCGACAAAGTGATCTCGACGCTCGAGCACGCGGCCGTCGAGAAGGGCGGCAAGATCGAGACGACGGAAAAGTGGGGCCGGAAGCGCATGGCCTACGACGTGCAAAGGCTTCGAGAGGGATTCTACGTTTATATGGTGGTTCGCTCGAGCCACGGGGAAGTCGTTAAGGAACTCGAGCGCCGATTGAAGGTATCGGATGCCGTCATTAAGTACCTGACCGTGCGCCTCGACGAAGA
>DATLWP010000448.1:0-24560 GCA_035576265.1 Candidatus Polarisedimenticolia bacterium | reverse complement strand
GTTTGCGCCGTCGATCGTTCGTGCTCCCGCGGGAATCGAGACTGTACCCGCATCTCCGATGATCTTTATCTTTCCGCCGGAGATCACGATGGTCTGGTCCGACCGCGCCGGCCCACCCGTTCCGTCCACCACGCGCACGTGCGTCAGCGCCACCACCGGCGCGTCCACTGCCACGAATTCCCTCACTTCCGGTGCTAAGGCAGCAGCTTGTTGCGCCTGCATTCGCCGCGCGTTTGCGAAGAAACACAGGCCCGCGACAATCGCGAAAATCGCTCCCTTGTGGCTCATCTTTCCCCTCTCCTCGGCGCATCGAACCGCTGCGCACGTTCTCGCTCATCTCCCGCGCTGCCTTTGATTCTATCCTTTGACCCTCGCGCCTCACCACGTATTGCGCACATCTCAGAGCAGTCGCGGAGCAATCTGCTACGGTCGATCTGTGACGATGCGATTCAACGAAGAGTTCACGGCAGAGACGGTCGAGCCGAACTTAGCGTCGGCTCGGGCATTTCGATCATGGCAAGATCGCCCATGAGGGTATGCACGAGCACCCAGGCGATCAGGTAGAAGAAGCTCATAATCAAGAGCACGGGCATGTACCCCACCCAGGAGAGGACGTAGCCGGGGATCAGGCCGGAGAACAGCGCTCCTCCGAGTCCTCCAAGGCAAACGCCGATGCCATTCGCGCTGCCCACGGCCCGCTGGGGAAACACATCGGATGGAGTCGTGAAGAGATTCGTCATCCACGCCTGGTGCACAGCGGTACCGAAGCCGAAAAGCAAGACGGCCAGTTTTGCGCTCCCGACGACGGTTCCGAGCGCGGACACGGGCATGAGAATCGCGCACGCCAGCATCGTACTCTTGCGGGCCTGCCCCACGGTCCAACCCCGCCGGATCATGTAGCTGGAGACTCCGCCTCCAATGAGTGCGCCGGCGCCGGAGATGGCATAGATAACGGTCAGAGCCAAGGCGCGTTGCTCGATCGTGAGGTGGCGGACGTCATTTAGGTAGGTGGGAAGCCAGAATAGATAAAACCACCACACAGGATCGGTGAGGAATTTGGCCCAGGCGTAGCCCCATGTCTGCCTGTGCTTCAAAACGGCCCGCATCGGAAGCTTGGACGTTGCCTCCGCGGCAGCACCCGGCCGTTTGGGAAGCCGATAGAAGATCAACCACAACGGCACCCACAAGAATCCCGCCGCGCCAACGATGGCAAAACCCGCCCGCCAGCTCAGCTCGAGAGCGATCCAGATGAAGAGCGCCGGGCCGAAGATGTTGGCGATATTCGCGCCGAAATTCACAACTCCCATCGAGATGGCTCTCTCTTCGGCGGGAAACCACTCCGCGGTTGCTTTGTTGCATGCGGGGAAAGTCGGAGCCTCGCCAAATCCCAGTGCCGTCCGCAAAAATCCGAACTGCAGAGCGCTGCCGGCCAAGGCATGCAGCGTCGCCGCAGCAGACCAGAGCAGCGCCGCTAAGGCGAAACCGATCCTCGTGCCGTACCGGTCGAGAATCTTGCCGCCAATCAGCGAACCCACCGCGTAGGCGATCTGGAACCAAAATTGGATGATTCCGTAAGCTGCCTCGCTGAAATGGAGCTGATTGCGGATTTCAGGCAGGAGAACGCCGAGAATTGCGCGGTCGAGGTAATTGACGGTGGTCGCTACGAAGAGGAGACTCAGCATGAACCAGCGCATAGGCGGCGCATTATACCCGATCTCGCCGGAAACGCTGGGTGAATGTGCTGACAAGGCAGAAGCCTGGGCGTGCCGAGGCTAGTCCTTTGGCTTGAGCTTGAGGCGGCTTTTGTTCTCTTCGAGGAACTTGCGCAGATCGTCGGCGGCGTCGAGCAGGCGCACCCACTGCTCGTAGTACAGAGTCACGGGGAAGCGTCCCAGCCCGTAGACGCTCACCCCTCCCTTTTCGCCCACGCGAAATTCGAGCCCGCCTCTTGGCCTTGCGCCGGCCTGCTTTTCGAGTTCCGCGATGCGCGCCATCAATTCTTCTTTGGTGGGTTCGGCCATGTCGTGTCTCCTCAGGGTGTCCGCGTGGCCGCATCATACCAGTTCGAGGGCCAAGCGGCGAGCGCACGAAAAAAGCGAGCGTTTCGAATTTTGGGCCGGAGCGATTATGCTAGGGGAGCTTCGAAGGATGTGCAATCCGGGAGGAATCACAATGGCAAAAATCACGACGCAAAAGGTGACTCTGCAAGTGGCCGACGGGACTTCGATGAATGCGTACATAGCGCGCCCGGCCGAGGACGGAAAAGTTCCGGGGATGCTCGTTTTCCAGGAGGCGTTCGGAGTGAACGCGCACATCCGCGACGTTACCGAACGCTTCGCACGCGAAGGCTACGTGGCCATCGCACCCGAGCTGTTTCATCGCACGGCGCCGGGGTTCGAGGGACGCTACGACGATTTCCCCTCCGCCATGCAGCACCTTCAGGCTCTCACCGAAACGGGTCAGGGCGCGGACATCCGCGCGGCTTACGACTGGCTGCGCGGCCAGGAGCAGGTTTCGCCGGATCTAGTCGCCAGCATCGGCTTCTGTATGGGCGGGCGAACGTCGTTTCTTGCCGACGCTACCGTGCCGCTGCGGGCGGCAATTTCATTTTACGGCGGCGGAATCGCGCAGGGGCTTTTGCATCGGGCGGGTGATCTGCAGGCGCCGATCCTGATGTTCTGGGGCGGCCTGGATCACCACATCACCGCCGAACACACGCGCGCCGTCGAGGATGCGCTGACCAAAGCCGGGAAGCCCCATGTGAACGTAAAAATCTCCGATGCGGACCACGGATTTTTCTGCGATGTGAGGCCGAGCTACAACGCGAAGGCGGCGAGCTTGGCTTGGGCTCTGACGCTGCAGTTCCTGAACACGCACGTGAAGGGCGCGGCGGAAAAAGCCCGCGCGGTCTAGGGACGGCAATTCAACGCGGGCTGCGTCGGTTCTCGGAAGCAGGGAGGTTATCCCTCGGCTCTTCCACCCGTGGGAACAAGAGGGGGTCCCTCGGTCGCGATGCTCCCTCGGGAGGGCGATGCTTGTCGCATCGCCAAATCGTCAATCGCGGTAGACGAATTCGAGCTGCACGCCGGCCACCTCGATGATGTCGCCCGAAACAAGTTTGATCGGATGCGCGACGGGATGGCCGTTGACGCTGGGCACCTTGTCGGCCGCGCCGATGTAGTAGGCATTGTCCTCGCGGCGGCTGATCTGCGCCGCGGCGCGCGGCGCGAACCAACTCGTGAGCTTCACCGTGGCCAGCGCCGATTTCCCGACCACCGTGAGCTTGTCCGAAAGCGTGTATTCCTTCTGGCTGGTCTTGCCCTTGCGTACCACCAGCGTCGGCACTTTCATTCGTGCCGGGGCCACCTGCGAGCTTTCACCGACGGCCGCCACCTTTTGAAGAAATTCGCGGCGCTCCTTCGTGTCGAGCATCACGGTCTCGTTGATTTTCGGCGCGGCGGGTTTCGCGCCGCCGTTTCCGAAAGCAAAGCCGTCCAGATCTCGCGAGTCCGATACCACGATGGTGTGTTTTCCGATGGCTACTGAATCTCCCGGCTTGAGCATGACCATCTTCACCCGCTGCCCGTTGACGAAGGTGCCGTTCAGGCTGCCGAAATCCTCCAGCATCAGCCGGCCCTCTTCCTCGAACACGCGGGCGTGGTAATGCGAGATCGCCGGATTATCGATCACCAGTCCGTTATCGGGCGAACGCCCGATGCTGACCTCCCTCGCGCCGACCGGCACTTCCTTCAGCACCGTGTTTTCAAACTTGAGCACGAGCTTCGGCATGTCACTACCCTCCGATCAAGATAGGTCGCGCGGACCTTTGAACCATTTGCCCAGGCGGCTGATCCGCGCGAACGCGCCAACTGGTTTCGCGGCGTGTCGCAGGACGACGGCGGTGATGTTGTCTCCGCCACCTGCCTGCTTCGCAAGCTCGACAAGGCGGCCGGCGGCCTCCTGGGCGTCCTCGGTTTCACCGAGCACGGCGGCGATCTGGGCATCGGAAAGTTCGCGCGTGAGTCCGTCCGAGCAGAGCAGCACCGTGTCGCCCTCCATGACAAGCTCCTCGCCCACGGCAACCTCCACCATGGGCTCAATGCCCAGGGCGCGCACGAGCACATTCTGCAGCGTGCTGCTACCGGCCTCCTGCTGCGTCATGCGTCCGCGGCGCATCTGCTCTGCGACGAACGAATGGTCCTCAGTGAGCTGCTCAAAATCGCCGCCGCGCAGGCGGTAGGCGCGGCTATCTCCGACGTGAGCCAGACTCATCCGCTCGCCGTCGAACTGCACGGCCACCACGGTGGCGCCCATCTGCTGCCGCACCCCGTTTTGCAGCGCAGCGCGGTGCACGGCTTCGTTCGCCAAGCGAACGGCGCTGGCAAGGCGATTCGACGTGGCGGAAACTCCGTCAACGCGCTCGCCGCTGAGAGGCAGCAACGGGTTCGCTTCGGCCTCGCGGCAGTGCGCGAGGACAGCGTCGACTGTAAGGCGGCTCGCCACCTCGCCGAACTCCAGGCCACCCATGCCGTCCGAGAGCACGAAGAGGTTCACCTCTGGGGCCAAGCCGTAAGCATCCTCGTTATTCTCGCGAACGCATCCCGTGTCGCTCAGCGCTCCGAAATCCGTTTCCATCTGTGTCGTCATGCCCGCCTCAGGCCCGCCGGAGGAGAAAGCGGGCCGTGTCACGCACCGTCACCGATTTGCGTCAACGTTGCGATTAGGAGCTTCAGGTAAATTTGCCAGGGGATTCTTCACCAGGCGCACGTTGGAAAAACCCTGCGCCTTAAGCCATCCCATCACGCTCGCGACCCGTTCAGGGCCGAAGGGACCCGTGAGAACCACGAAGAACTCGCCTCTTAGGCTGTGTCTGGGTATCACCGCGACGGGGAGGCCCAGATCCTCGATCTTCTTGGCCGTATATTGGGCGCTGTCTTCCTGTCTGAATCGGCCGACCCAGAGATAGCTCGGCGTATGGTCGTTTACCGGAGGCATCGCCACCGGTTCGTCCTCGCCATACCTGTCTGTGCGCTCCTGTATTTCTTGAGGAGTCAGATTTGTCGCAGCGCGTCGAGGGGGGCTCTTCGCTGGTGCCCCCGCATCTCGCGAAGCGTGCCTGGCCGAGGATGGCGTGCGTGCTGCCGGTTTCGCAGCGGCAGGCGCCGGAGCCGGCGGCTGCGACGAGCCAGGCTGTGTAGCTGCAGGCTGCGCCGGCGACGACTGCGTGGCATCAGGTTGCGTCGCTTCGGGTTGTTCCGCAGGTTGGTCGCTGTCCGCTTGTGCAGTGTCAGACTGCGCAGCGGGGGATGAGGCGGACGTCTCGAGCGCGAAATCCGGCGGCTTGGGAGCAGGCGGTGGAGCCGGCGGAGCAAGATTCTTGGAGACCTGTGCGATCTTTTGCTGCAGTATCGGCCATTCCGAGAAACCCGCGAAAGCCAGCGAAGCTACTAGCAAAACCCACAGCACGGGCGACACGCGCCGCCGCTTCGTCGGGGCCGGCGCTGTTGATCCATACGAGAGAGCGGGGCGTGAAGGCGGCATGGCGTGGCCCGACTGGCTAGTCGCCACGCTTGCTAACGCGGGGATTGCCGACGCCGCAGGGGCGTGGAGTACGTCTTTCAACTCCGCAACGGATTGAAAACGCTTGGGCGGCTCCTTCTCTAGGCATTTCAATATGGCGCGCTCGATGGAGACGGGTATCGTCGGGTCGATCTCGTGAGGCGGAATGGGCGATTCACGCATCTGCTTCAAAGCTACTGCAACAGTGTTGTCGGCCTGGAATGCCGGCTTGCCCGTGAAGATTTCGTATAGGATCAAGCCGAGCGCGTAGATGTCCGTGCGATAGTCCACCGATTTACCGGCCACCTGTTCGGGCGCCATGTAAGCGGGTGTGCCCACCATCGAGCCCGTCAGCCGCGTCATCGCTTCCATCGAGCGCGCAATGCCGAAATCCATAATCTTGACGTTGCCCTGCGCGTCGATCATCACGTTTTCGGGCTTCAGATCGCGGTGAACGATTCCCTGTGCGTGCGCTTCGTCAAGGCCCGAGCAGATTTGCAGCACGATGTCGATCGCTTTGCGCAGCGGGAGCCCGCCGAAGCGGTTGATTACGGAGCGGAGGCTCTCGCCCTCGACGAACTCCATCGAGGTGTAGGCGATGCCGCCGATACGGTTGAATTCGTGGACCCGGCAGACGTTTTTGTGCGTGATCTTGCGGGCGAAGAGGAGCTCGTTTTTGAAACGTTCCATCATCGCCTGGTCTGAGGCAATCTCGCGCTTGAGAAGCTTGAGAGCGACGATCTCTCCTGTCTCGCGGTCGCGGGCTTTATAGACGTTGCCCATGCTCCCGTGCCCTGCCTCGGCAAGGATGTCGTAGCGCTGCGCCAGCGGCGCGAGGTCCGCGAAGCCGCGATGTGCCTCGCCCGAGGGTGCCGCGGTCATCTCGGAAATCAGTGACGAAGCCTCGGGAACGTCGCTCAGGAGAAGCGTGTCGTGGCGATCGCTCGGGACGCGCACGACGTCCGGGGACGGAACGCCCTTATTCGGATTGGACGGCTGGGTCATATTTCAACCCATTTAGGATAGGCGAGAAGGGACCGGGCGGCCATGGATCGCCCAGGAACGTGTGAGGAAAGAGTATCCGGTACCAACAGCCTGTTCGCCCGAAGCCCATGCTTTCAGAGATTTGTCTTGGCGGGCAGAGCCGCCTATATCAAAATGAGACGCCGGCCAAGGCGAAACGAGGCCGCTTTTGAAACCGGGGGATCCTCTTGAGAATTTCTGTTGTCGGCGCAGGCTACGTGGGCCTGGTGACCGGCGCTTGCCTGGCGGAAATCGGGCACGAAGTAGTCTGCACGGATAACGACGCGGCCAAAATTCAGACGCTCGAATCCGGCAGCCTTCCCATCTACGAGCCTGGACTGGAAGGGGTCGTTGACAGAGCGCGCAAGCAAGGACGGCTCAGTTTCCGCGCGAATCCCGCCGATGCCGTGGCCGCGGGAGACGCCATCTTCATCTGCGTGGGAACTCCGCCGCTGCCGGACGGCGACGCGGACTTGAGCGCGATCGATCACGTGGCGCGGCTGGTGGCCACGGAAGCGAAATCTCCCAAGCTGGTGATAGAGAAGAGCACGGTGCCGGCGCGCACCGGCCAGGAGCTGAAGCGCGCGCTCGCCGTATACGGCCGAAAGACGAGCGTGACCTTCCGCGTGGCCTCGAACCCGGAATTTCTGCGCGAGGGCACCGCTGTCGCGGACTTCCTGCATCCCGACCGGATCGTCGTCGGCGTCGAGGACGAAATGGGGGAGCGACAGCTCAAGGACATATACCAGCCGGTGCTTGAGCGGAAATTCCATTGCCCGGTCCACGCTTCGGCGTGTCCGGATGGACCGGCGCCGGCATGGTTGGTGACCACGATCAATAGCGCGGAGCTGATCAAGCACGCGTCGAACTCGTTTCTCGCTCTGAAGATTTCCTACGCCAACATGGTGGCCGACCTTGCCGAGCGGCTCGGCGCGGACATCGGAGAAGTAACCCGCGCAATGGGGATGGACCCGCGCATCGGGCCTAGCTTTTTGTCCGCTGGACTGGGGTTCGGCGGCTTCTGTTTGCCGAAAGACCTGCAAGCGTTCGTGCATCTTGCGGAGCGCTCGGGCGTGGATTTCACCATGCTGAAGGAGGCGGAGAAGGTCAATCGGCGCCGAATCGACCGGTTTTTCGAGAAGATTCGCGAGGCGCTCTGGGTGGTCCGCGGAAAACAGATCGGAGTGCTGGGGCTGGCCTTCAAACCCAATACGGATGATATTCGCTTCGCTCCCGCCATCGATTTAATCAACCGCTTGACGGGGGAAGGGGCGCGCGTGCGCGCCTACGATCCAGAGGCCGCGGAGAAGGCGCGCGCGGTGCTGCCCGACGTAGAATTTGCGAAATCCGCCTACGAAGCCGCGCAGGATTCCGAAGCGCTGGTGATCGCCACAGAATGGGACGAATTCCGCAAGCTCGATTGGGAGCGCTTGCGCGAGGCGATGGCGCGGCCGCTGATTCTCGACGGGCGCAATTTGCTGTCGCCGTGCGAAATGAGGAAGCGCGGCTTCGAGTATCGTTCCTTCGGCCGGCCGGATTGATCTGCACGCAGGCGAGATAACAGGCGGGAGATTCAAGCGGCGGGGCCGGTCGCCGTCACTTGCTGGCGGAAAAAGTCGTACGTCAGCCGCAAGCCCTCCTCCAAATCCACTTTCGGCTCCCAATGCAGGGTGCGGCGTGCTTTGGCGATGTCCGGGCAGCGCTGCTTGGGGTCGTCCTGCGGCAGCGAATGGAATACGATTGGGACAGCTGCGCCAACCAGCGCGCGCACGCGCTCGGCGAATTCTAGTATCGTGATCTCGCGAGGATTGCCGAGATTGACGGGCTCGTGCTCGCTCGATTCCAGCAAGCGATAGATTCCCTCGATCAAATCCGAGACGTAGCAGAAGCTGCGCGTCTGCTTTCCATCGCCGTAGACGGTGATGGGCTGGCCGCTGAGCGCCTGGTAGAGGAAATTGGGAAGCGCCCGGCCGTCGTTCAAGCGCATGCGCGGCCCGTAGGTATTGAAGATACGCACGATGCGCGTGTCCACGCCGTGGTAGCGGTGATAGGCCATGGTGATGGCTTCCGCGAATCGCTTGGCCTCGTCGTAAACGCCGCGCGGCCCGATGGGATTCACGTGGCCCCAGTAAGTCTCCGGCTGCGGACTTACTTCGGGGTCGCCGTAACATTCCGACGTCGAGGCCAGGAGATACTTGGCCTTCTTGGCGAGAGCCAGACCGAGCGTATTGTGGGTTCCCAGCGCGCCCACTTTCAGCGTCTGGATCGGCAGCTTCAGGTAGTCCGGCGGGCTCGCCGGCGAAGCGAAGTGCAGCACGGCGTCCACCGCACCGGCGATTTCGATGTACTTTGAGACGTCCTGCCGGGCCAAACGGAACCGCTGGTGCGAAAGCAGGTGGGCAACGTTCGATTCGGCGCCGGTGACCAGATTGTCGAGGCAGAGTACGTCCCAGCCCTTGGCGAGGAACAAGTCGCAGAGATGCGAGCCCAGGAAACCCGCTCCGCCCGTGATCACAACGCGCAAATCGTTCTCCTCCTGCCTGCCGGTTCGGCTGGCACCGGTTGGGCCTTCATTATCACCGAAAACTTTCACGGGAAGAAGCATTCTGAGCCAGCACGCCAGTGGCGATGTTACGCTTGGCCCGTTGACGGCCGGCACGGCTTGCGACGATCCTTCGTGCTGGAGGCGACGGATTTTTTCTTGAGATTTGCCCGGCGCGGTTACCTGATACGCTAATGGCCGGGGTCATTGTTCCGCGCGCGCATCGGGTTTTGTGGTCTAAATAGTACGGGCGATTTCATAGGGACATCGAGGGGTACCGATGCAAGGAGGCGCTATGGCGAAGCGCGCCAGCTTCTGGCTGGTATGTTGCATTGTCGTCCTGGTCTGCCTCCAGAACCTGGCCTGCTCGAGCACGCCGACTGGTTTCCACGGCGTGACGCTGACTCCGAGCACGGCCCAGACGATCGGGACGGGCAGCACGCTCGTCATCACCGCTTCCGTCAACAACGACACGTCCGGCGCGGGCGTTACCTGGAGCACTCCGGCGAACGGAACTCTCAGCGGGGCGACAACCACTTCCGCCACTTACAATGCGCCTGCCGTGGCCGCCGGCCAATCGATCACCGACACGGTTACGGCGACATCCGTGACGTTTCCATCGCAATCCGCGTCTCTTTCGATCACCGTGCAAGGGGCGCCGCTGATCACGACCACATCCCTGCCCGGAGGCAACTGGGGCAGCCCGTACAGTGCGACCGTGAGCGGCGCTGGCGGCGTGCCCCCGTTCACTTGGTCCATTTCGGCGGGCTCCTTGACCACTGGACTGGCTCTCGGCGCGAGCAACACTAGGAGCGTCACGATTTCGGGGACGCCCGGCGCGCAAGTAGATTCGAACTTCACCATCCAAATGACGGATTCGACCGGGGCCTTCGCGACGCAAGCGCTCACGATCACGATCGGCGCGCCCCTGCCGCTGCAGGTGGCGACTGCCTCGCTGCCCAACGGCATCCTCAACACAGCGTATCCGTCGACCATGCTGCAGGCTTCGGGTGGCGTCCCTCCATTCACATGGGCGCTCGCGCCAACTTCGAGTCCGCTTCCCCCGGGGCTCACGCTGGCCAGCGACGGCTCGATCAGCGGCACCCCGACGGCAACCGGAAACTTCGTCTTCACCGTGCAGGTAACGGACTCTCGGTTGGCAACGGCGACGGCCGACCTGACTATTACGGTAAACGATCTCGCGCCGCTGAGCGGCGACTATGCCTTCGAGTTCAGCGGCTTCGACTCGAACGGCGGCGTGGTGGTCGCCGGAAGCTTTACGGCTGACGGAGCTGGAAAGATCACCAACGGCGTGGAAGACATCAACACCACCGCAGGGCCGCCCGCGACCCAAACCTTTACGGGAACGTACACGCTCGGGAGCGATGGCCGGGGCCAATTGATATTCAGCAGCCTGACGGGATCGCCCACGTACGCCTTCGCCATTGACTCGACCGGCAGCCACGCACGCTTGGTCAAGTTCGACGCGAGCGGGACTCGCGGGTCGGGCCAGATCGAAAAGCGGTCCGTCAGCACGTGCGCGTCGAACACGATCAACGGAAACTGGGCATTCGGAATTACGGGCCAGGAAATGGCCGCCGGAGGGGCCTCGGCCGGTCCTGCCGTTCTCGCGGGCAGCTTTATAGCGACCCCGCCAGCCAGTTCAAGTGGTCAAGGAAGCCTTGGGCCGGGCGAGGCGGATGCAAGCACCCCCGGAGGTGTGACAGCGCGGAATTCGCTTTCGGGGACGTTTCAGACCACATCGCGGAGCACTCGTTGCACCATGACGCTGACGCCTAGCAGCGTTGCAAGCATGACCTTCAGCGTCTATCCCGTCACGAGTTCCAGAGCATTCCTGGTTGAGACCGACGCAGTGAACTCGACGACGCCTTTCCTGACGACAGGCGAAATGCGCGCACAAGTTGGAGCGCCATTCTTCGGGACGGCCGGAAGCACGTTCACAGCGACGACCGTGGCGGGCTTGTCGGGAAGCGCGATTCCAAACGGCGGAGCCGATTATTTGCCCTACGCGGGGATTGTGGAGTTGAATCCGACCGGGCTCGGCGGGTTCACTATGCCCCTGGTGGAAAATCTGGGCGGAACGATCGTAAGCGCCCTGGGTTCGAATGCCGTGACCGGAAATTTTGGCACGGGCGATCAATACGGACGCGTTGATACGAATCTGTCCGTTCCGATCGATCCAGTTTTCTATGTGGTAGGCCCGGACGAAGCGTTTTGCATCTTGGAGGCGACCAGCTCCGCTGTGCTAGGGATTTTCGAGCCTCAAGCGGCGGGCCCCTTCACCGCCTCGACGGTCAACGGATCATTCGCGTTCGGCAGTGCGGCGCCCGGCATCGCTACTCCTCCGAACTTCTCCGGCGCGGTCACGCTGGCGAACACGACCACCACCGATGGAACGGTCGATGGCACGCAGGATACGAGCACTTCTTCAGCGAACACCGCGGGCCAGACTGTGACGGGCACCTACAGCATCACGAACCAGACGGAAGGGACCGGCACGCTCACACTGACTGCGCCTGCGGCGTTTACAGGACAGTTCTTCATCGTTTCGCCAACGAAGCTGGCCATGATCTCGACGACCTCCGGCGATGCAAATCCAGTCCTTATTTTCCTGGGGAACTGAGAGAACCCATCGGGGGCACGGCGGGAGCGTATTCGGACCGGTTGCGCTTCTCTCGCGCGAAGCTCTTAGTAGGCCCAGCGCATCAAGACGGCGCCCGTGGTGTAGCCCGCTCCCACGGAGATGAGCAGCACGAGATCGCCCTTGCGCAACCGCTTCTGCTCCACGGCATCCACCAATCCCAGCGGTATCGTCGCGGCGGTGGTGTTTCCGAACCGATCGATATTGACCAGGATTTTCGATTCATCCACGCCCAGCCGCTCCTGCATCGCGCGAATGATGCGCAGGTTCGCTTGGTGGGGCACGACGAGCGCGAGGTCGCGGCTCGTAAAGCCGTTGCGCTCGAGAATCTGGCAGGCAAGCTCGCTGATCCGTCGCACCGCATACTTGAAGACTTGCTGGCCTTCCTGGTGAACGTAGTGCATCCGTTTGTCGATGGTTTCATGCGAGGCCGGATGGAGCGAGCCGCCCGCCGGCATGTAGAGATTGCAGCCGCCCGAGCCGTCCACATCATGGGCGAAATCGAGGATGCCCTCCGAGGAGGATGAGGCGGGCTCGAGCAGGACGGCGCCCGCGCCGTCGCCGAAGAGCACGCACGTGGCCCGATCCTTGAAGTCGAGAATCGACGTCATCACGTCGCTGCCGACCACCAGCACTTTCTTGTGCGTCCCGGCGCCGACGAATTGCGCGCCCACCGTCAGGGCATAGGCGAAGCCCGAGCAGGCTGCTGAAAGATCGAACCCCCAAGCCTTTTTCGCGCCGAGGTTGTTTTGAATCAAGCAGGCGGTAGCCGGGAAAAACATGTCCGGCGTCACGGTGGCCACCACGATCAGCTCGATTTCCTCGGGGCGCGTGCCCGTCGCTGCCAGGACTTGCTTCGCCGCCTCGGTTCCTAGATGCGATGACGCCACGCCGGGCTCGACGAAGTGGCGTTCGCGGATGCCCGTGCGGGTGCGAATCCATTCGTCGGTCGTCTCCACCATCTTTTCCATGTCGGCGTTCGTCACGACACGCGGTGGAACGTATCCGGCCACTCCCGTGATTTTCGCGGCGATCCGTTGGCTCATCTATCTCTCCCTAGTTATTAAAGCAGTCCGCGATTGTAACGTATTCCCGCTCCGCCGTTACACGCGAAAGAAGCACTGCGGCGCCGCTGTCTGCCTGTGCAAGTAAGAGCGCATGGCCGACCGGCGCGATTCTGGCAGGCACGTTTGGGGGACGAGGCTTTTGCGAGCGCGCGCCTCGTGAGGCATGATGGGACCGTGACCGCTGCCGAACAAACACGCTGGATCGGCGAGCGCGCACGCGCCGCCGGATTCGATCTTTGCGCCGTGGCGCCTATCGCTGCGCAGGGCGATGGACCCGCCTCGGTGTTTGACGAGCTTGGCCGATTGCCGGAATGGCTCGCGCGCGGCTATGCAGGCGAGATGAAATATCTTCACGACACGCGACGCGCCGATCCGCGGCGAGTGGTCGAGGGGGCGCGGAGCCTGATCGTCGTCGCGATCAACTACAACTCGCCGCAGCCGCTCTCGACGGAGATGCCTGAAGAGACTGGCGACGCTTCGCCCCGCGGCTGGATTTCGCGCTACGCCTGGGGCGACGATTACCACGACGTGATGCAACGGAAGTTGAAGTCGCTGCTTTCCGAGATGCGAGCGCAGTTTAGTGAGCCGTTCGAAGCGCGCGCTTACGTGGACACCGGCCCGATCCTCGAGCGCGTGGCCGCGAAATACGCCGGCATCGGATGGCTCGCCAAGAACACGTGCCTGATCAACCAGCAGCTGGGCTCGTGGCTTTTCCTGGGAGTCATCGTCACCACGCTCGCGCTCGAGCCCACGGTCGCGCCCGGGGGCCCGCCGCCTCCTGACCTTTGCGGGACGTGCACGCGTTGCCTCGATGCATGTCCCACGAAGGCGTTCCCGCAACCCTACGTCCTCGACGCGCGCCGCTGCGTCTCCTATCTCACGATCGAGCTGCGCGGAGCGATTCCCGTAGCACTTCGGCGAGACATGGGCCGCGCGGTCTTCGGCTGCGACATTTGCCAGGACGTCTGCCCCTGGAATCGCAAAGCTCCGGTGACCGGGCTCGCCGCGTTCCAGCCACGCGGAATCGGCGAGGATCGAGGCGCGAAGGCCGAGCCTCAATTCTCGCTTTTCGCACCGGAGCTCGAATGGTTGGCGTCGCTCTCCCAGCGCGAATTCAGCGGCGTCTTCCGCGGAAGCGCGGTAAAGCGCGCCAAGTGGCGCGGGCTGGTGCGCAACGCCTGCGTGGCTTTGGGAAATTCCGGCATCGCGCACAATTCCGCGGCCTATCCGCGGATCTGTCGACTGCTCGAGCGCCTGGCCTCTTCGGACGACGCGATGCTCGCGGAACATGCGCGGTGGGCGCTGGCGCGCCTTGCCGGCGGCAGCGCGGCACCATCCTCAGGCTGATTGATACACCGGATGAGTTCGGATGCTGCGGGGCCCTGCGATATTGCGAATTTGCCGCTGCGGCATGAAAAACGCCGTAGACACGGAAACGCGTATTTTGCGATACTCTCGCGTGCGAGCGGCGATCGTCCTTTCGGGAGCGAGCCGCATCCTATCAAGCCCAGGACAGAAAAATCGATGAAAGCTTCTTATCAATTAGCTTTTTGTCTGCTCGTACTGCTCGGCGCCGGCCTTGGCGCTTCGCGCCTGCCCTCGCGGGAGACTTCCTCTGCGGGGGTCCAGAAGCCTAGGAGTACGGCTGCACCGGCGGTTCAGCAGAGTGAGATCGAGCGGGGACGCTATCTGGTCGAAAACGTTGCCATGTGCTGGGAATGCCACACGCCGCGGGATGCCTACGGCAACCCCGATCGCTCTCGCTGGCTTCAGGGCGCGCCGATTTGGATCATGCCCGTTCATCCGATGACGAACTGGTCCATGCATGCACCCGCGCTCGCGGGTTTTCCGGGATTTACGGACGAGCAGGGCGAGCAGATCCTCGAAAAAGGCGTGGGGCCGAACGGTTTGCCGATCCAGCCGCCGATGCACGTCTACCACATGAATCACGCGGATGCCGTCGCCATCATCGCCTATCTCCGGTCCCTGCCAAGTTCCTATCCCCGGCAGTAGCACGGAAGCCCAGCCGCGAAATCGGTCGTTTCCGTTCCGGCGGAAGCGTGCCTATTCCACTATAATGACCGGCCATGGAGACGCGGCTGGAAGCGGCGGCGAAATGGCTGCTCGGGCCTGAGACTGCAACCGCCGGGCGGCCCGGGCATCTCTGGCCGCGGTGGATTTTTCTTCGGGCGCTGGGGCTGATCTACTTCTCCGCCTTCTATTCGCTCCTGTTTCAAATCCGGGGCCTGATCGGGCCCAACGGAGTTCTTCCCGCGCAAGATTACCTCGAGGCGGTTGCGGCGGCGCTCTCCTGGCACCGATTCTGGTTCGCCCCGACGCTCCTTTGGCTTGGCGCAAGCGATCACGCGCTCATGGCCCTGTGCTGGGCGGGGATTATCGCGTCGCTGCTGATCGTGTTCAATGCTTGGCCACGCGCGGGACTCGCGGTCGCGTTCGTATGTTTCGTATCGTTCGTCGCCGCTGCGCGGGATTTCGCGAATTACCAATCGGACGGCATGTTGCTCGAGGCCGGATTCCTGGCGTTGTTCTTCGCGCCGGCGGGATTTTGGCCGGGCCTGGGCCGCGCGAATCCGCCCTCGCGCGCGAGCCTGTTTTTGCTGCAATGGGAGTGGTTTCGCATCTATTTCGAATCGGGCGTAGTCAAGCTGGCGAGCGGCGATCCTTCGTGGCGACGCTTCACAGCCATGGACGACTACTATCAGAACGGCCCGTTGCCCACGTGGATCGGTTGGTACGTCCAACATTTCCCCCACTGGTTTCACGCCTCCACCGTGTTCGTCACGTTGGCGATCGAGCTCGTGCTGGTCTGGATGATGTTTTTGCCGAGGAGGTTTCGCATCGCGTGCTTTTGCATTGTGACGCCCCTTCAAATCGGCATCATTCTCACGGCGAACTACGCGTTTCTGAACTACGTCGTTCTCTCTCTCGGATTTCTCCTCCTCGACGACCGCTTGGTGGAATGGATTGTGCCGCAACGAATTCGAGATTTCATCGCCGGCAGACCCGCGCAGTTTGCGCCGGGCGAAGCTCCGGCGGGCTGGCGCGCCCGTTGGCGCAACCAGCTGGCGCCTGCGCGCATGGCCGTAGCCGGCGTCTGTTTCGTACTGCTCTTTTATTCTTCGACGGCGCAACTCGTTTGGTATTTCCTTCCACGCCTGCCTCTGCCGCGAAAGCCGGTGCAGATGCTCGAACCGTTTCGCATCGCCAACAGCTACGGGCTTTTCGCGGTGATGACCCACGCGCGCTACGAGATCGAATTCCAGGGTTCGATGGACGGAAAGAATTGGACGCCCTATCCCTTCCGCTACAAGCCCCAGGACCCGCACGAGGCGCCCGGCATCTACGCTCCCTATCAACCGCGCTTCGAGTGGAATTTGTGGTTCGCCTCGCTCGGAGCCTGGCCGCAGTATCGCTTCGTGATCTGGACCGAAGAGCGGCTGCTGCAAAACGAGCCGGACGTGCTCGCTCTCTTTGCGCGAAATCCGTTCGCAGATGCGCCGCCGCAGCGCGTGCGTGCTGTGATTTACCAGTACTGGTTCACGGATGCGAAGACGAAGCGCGAAAACGGCGCGTGGTGGCGGCGCGAATTCCTTGGCGAGTATGCGCCGAGCCTCGAACGCGAGCCCGACGGCAAGATCGTCCTCGTGCCGGTTGCGAACCGTCGGCCCTCTGGGCCGTAGTCTTCCGTTCGCATCCACAGGAACTCGCGCGGCGGCTTTTGCCACGCGGACGGAATTCCGTTAGCCTGTGTGTGGCTCCCGAGGCGCGCCCATGAAGCGTCACCATCCAAATCGGCACGAAGAGCCCCGCCCCCAGGAAATCACCCACGAGCAAGTAATCGCGCATCTCGCCACGCTCGCGCGACCCGCCAGCATCCGGGAAATCGCCCACGGCATGGGACTGAAACATCACGGGCGGCGTTTCTTGCCTCGCGTAATCCAGCAGCTCAAACGCAACGGTGAAATCGAGGAGATTCACGGCGGGCGATACCGTCTCGTCGGCCAAAAGCAGTTGCCGCGCGCCGCTCCGGGCCCGCGGGAGGGCGGGCGAGAGCGTCCCTCCGGGACGGCTGCTGCCGCGCCGCAGCGCGGTCGCGATCCGAATCTGGTCTCGGGCCGCATCGTGGCGCATCGCGACGGCTACGGCTTCCTCGTCGCGGACCAGCCGATGATCAAAGTCGAAGGCGACCTGTTCATCGGCCGCGATAATCTCGGCGACGCCATGCATGGCGATCACGTGCTGGCGCGCATCGAGCGGAGGCGTCCCGACGGCCGGGCGGAGGGGCGCGTGGTGCAAGTTCTCGAGCGCGAGCATCCCACGCTCGTCGGCCTTTTTCGCTATGGTCCCCATGGCAATTACGTCTTGCCTTACGACGTGCGCATACTTCACGAGGTGTTGATCCCGCCGGGCCACGAGCTGACTCCGGAGCTGCAGGGGAAATTTGGCGTGACGCCGGAACGCGAGCCGGCCTCCATGCGCCGCATGCGACTGCCAGAGCTGGACGGGGCGGTCGTCAACGCAGAAATTACGCGCTATCCCAAGGGCGGTCTCGCTCCGGTGGGGCGCGTGATCGAAATGCTCGGCCGGCCGGGCGAGATTGGAGTGGACGTCGAAATCATCATCCGAAAGCACCACTTGCCGCATGTTTTCCCGGACGAAGTGCTGGCCGAGGCCCGCGCCACGCCGCAGTACGCTGCCGAAGCGGACTTGGCCGGGCGGCGCGATTTTCGCGACTTGCCGATCGTCACGATCGACGGTGAAACCGCGCGTGATTTCGACGACGCCGTGTACGTCCGTCCGCTGCCGGGCGGTCATTACGAGCTGCAGGTGCACATCGCCGACGTCGCGCACTACGTCCGCGGCGGATCGTCGCTCGATCGCGAGGCGCGGCTGCGCGGCACCTCGGTTTACTTTCCAAACCGCGCCGTGCCCATGCTTCCGGAAGAGCTCTCGAACGGAATCTGCTCGCTCAATCCGCGCGTGGACCGTCTGGTGATGAGCGTCATCATGGAAATGGACGCGACCGGGAAGACGGTCCGCGCTGAGTTCGCGCCCGGCGTGATTCGCTCCGTCGAACGGATGACTTACACCAACGTCAACAAGGTGCTCGAGGGCGATCCCGAGATGCAGTCGCGCTACACGTCGCTCGCGGCCGAATTTGTTCGCATGAAGGAACTCGCACTCGTGCTCAATCGTCGGCGTCACGCGCGCGGGTCGATCGATTTCGACCTTCCGGAGCCGGTGATCGAGTTCGACGAAGCCGGCGCCATGCAGAGCATTCTGCGCAGCGAGCGCAATATCGCCCATCGCGTGATCGAGGAATTCATGCTTGCGGCCAACGAAGCCGTGGCGGAATATCTCGAGCGGCGCGGCATCGCCTCGTTGCACCGCGTCCACGAGAAGCCCGATCCGAAGAAGGTGCTCGAATTCGAAGAACTGGCCCAGGCGTTCGGCTATACGCTCGGAGTGGAGGACCTTACCGAACGCCGCGTCGCCGTGCGGCAC
Source organism: Candidatus Polarisedimenticolia bacterium (assembly GCA_035576265.1). Taxonomy (GTDB): domain Bacteria; phylum Acidobacteriota; class Terriglobia; order Acidiferrales; family UBA7541; genus Palsa-295. The sequence continues at coordinate 6,181 of DATLWP010000448.1, read as the reverse complement.
GGACGCGTGCAGGCTCCCGCGCGAGCCGGAGGGCGCGGACGCGGTCGCATGAGGCCCATGGCCGTGACGCTGCCGGCCGCCGAAGAGATCGACATCCGCCCCCAGCATTACCAGCGCCTGACGGCTAAGATTGCGGGGAAGCCCGAAGAGCGAATCCTTTCCTACCTGATGCTGCGGTCGCTCAAGCAGGCGCGCTATGCCGCGGAGCTGCTCGGCCACTTCGCGCTCGGCGCGAAGGAGTACACGCACTTCACCTCGCCCATTCGCCGTTACCCGGACCTGGTCGTGCATCGCGCGCTGAAGTGGGCGCTTCGGAATCCCGAGGCTCAGCCGACGCATGCCGCGCCGCCCTCCGGGCGGCCGGAGAAGCCGAAGCCCCTGCCGACGCTCGGGCCTTACCGCCGCGTCGAGCTTGAGGAAGTAGCAGCGGAAAGCTCGGAAGCGGAGCGCCGCGCGGACATGGCCGAGCGCGAGCTGATCGAGTGGAAGACGGCGCAGTTCATGGAAAGCCATCTCGGCGAGGAGTACGACGCGCTGGTCATTTCCGTGCAGAAATTCGGTTTCTTCGTGGAGCTGGTTGAGATTTTCGTCGAAGGGCTCGTGGGTATCGACCGCCTCGAAGAGTCCACCGGCCAGCGCTGCCTCTATCGCGAACGGGACCACGCCATTGTCACCGAACCTCATCGCGGCGCGCGCGGTCCGGCCGCGAAAAGGATCTACAGGCTGGGTGATCGGCTGCGCGTTCGCGCGGAACGGATCGATCCGATCCGGCACCGTGTGGAATTTTCGCCTGTTTGAAATGCCCGCACGAGGCCGCCCTCTGCTCTTCGTTTACCCCGAGGGTACAAAGATGAATTTATTAACGTAACCGTACATACGGCGTGGTAGACTATCGCCACGTCCTCGAACACGCGTCCGGGAGCATGACCGTGTCGTATTCCGCTCTTGTGGGAAAACGCGTCGAAGCGCACTATCGCGCGAGCGACCTCCATCTATCTGCCGTTGGCACGCTGATTTCGGACTCCGGAGACTCGATCGTGCTGGAGGAGCATTTCTCGCAGAACGGCCGGGACAAGACCATTCGCGTGGAGATTCCCTACGAGTACGTGATCCGGGTTGTCGAGGCGGCAGAGAATTTCGCCGCCCTTCCTCCGCAGCGCACGCTTTCCAAGTAGCGGCTTCTGATTGTCCGTCGGCCGCGATCTGGCTTTCACGCCTGATGGAAGCCCGCAAAAAATTGCCGGGGCGATTCGCGCCGCCGCGCGCGTATATTGGACTGCTGTATTCGGGGGGAAGCGATGAAGCCGCAGGTCGGACTGATCGGATTGGGATTGATGGGCTTGCCCATGGGGCACAACGTGTTGCGGGCAGGATTTCCGTTGGTCGTGTGGAATCGCACGAGGGCGAAGGCCGAGCCTCTGGTTCGCGCCGGCGCAAAGCTTGCCCCGAATCCGCGCGAAGTGGCCTCGCAAGCCGACGTCCTGATCACGATTGCGAGTGATCCGGCCGCTGTCGAGAGCGTGCTGTGGGGAGACGTCGGCGCGCTCGATGGTTTGCGGCCCGGCAGCACGCTCGTCGATTCGAGCACCGGGTCTCCCGATCTGGCCCGCCGCATCGCGAGCGCCTGCGCCGAGCGCGGTGTCGGCTTTCTTGACGCGCCGGTCACCGGCGGCACCTGGGGAGCGGAGAAGGGCGAGTTGGTCTTCATGGTGGGCGGAAAAGCCGAGGTGCTGGAACGCGTGAAACCCGTGCTCGAGGCGATGGGCAAGCGGTTCTTTCTTCTCGGGCCGAACGGCGCGGGGCAAACCGTGAAGCTTGGCATGAATCTCTTGCTGGCGCTGCAGGTGGACGCGCTGGCGGAAGCGCTGGCGCTCGTCACCGCGGCTGGGGTCCCGGCCGAGCGCCTGATCGAGGTCATGCAATCGAGTATGGCGCGTTCCGGCGTGCTCGATGTGAAGGCGCCGCTGATCCTGAAAAGCGAGTTTCCAGCGAGCTTTCCGCTGCGCCTAATGCACAAGGATGTGCGCCTTGCCCTTGAGCTCGCGCGTGAACATGGCGTCGCGCTTCCTGCCGGCGCCGCCGCCTACGCCACCTACACCTCCGTCAAAGACGCCTCGACCGACGACCCCGATTTCGCCGCCGTGGCCCGTTTCTGGAAAAAGTCCGCCAGGAGCTAAGCACGGGGATCCGAGCAGGCCGGCGACCATTGTCGGGCGTTGGCCCGCGAACCCGAGCAAGTTGGTGCGGCGTTGGCCGTCAGGCCAACGGGCCGGGCGGAAAGAAGCCCAAGGGCAGATCGCGGACCGTCCGCAGGCCGGCGGGAGCAGCGAGGATCGCGGGAATCGCGTTCACGGTTACGGCAGCGGTGGCGAGGTCGCCATGCGTGCCGCCCGGAATCGTGAGCGTGAGACTGGGCTCGCCGCGCAGTTCAATCGTGTCCGCGGGATGTTTTGCGCCGACGTACATCTGCAGCTCCAAAAAAACTTTCTCTTGCCCGCCGGCGGTCCCGCGCGCGATTTGATAGACGCCTGCGACCTGCCCGGGGGCAACTTCGAGGAACGGAGTCTTCACCGTCTCCTTGGCGATGATCGGCTCGATGGTCTCGGAAATGTCGTCGAGCGCGAAGCCGAGGCCGTCGGCGACCATGGCCACCGATTCCGGCAAGCCGTGATGCTTGATGACGCCGGCTGCGACCTGCTCGCGGAATTCTTCGGGCATCATGCCCGCGCCGATCTTCTTTTGCAGCGGCAGCCGGCGCTTCGAAGCGTCCACTACTCGCAGGGCCTTCGCCCAATCCACCCGCTGCGCCGCCGCGGCCAGCGTGAGGACGAGCTTGTCCATGACGAAGCCCGGATTAATGCCCGTACCGACAACTGCGACGCCTTCTTCCTTGGCGGCGGCGTCGAGCTTCGCTGAAAGCTCCGGATGCTTGCGGAACGGGTATGCGAGCTCCTCGCAGGTCGAGACGACGCAGCAGCCCGCGGAGAGGCATGCGAGCAACTCATCCATCACGCCTTCGAGATACGAGGAAGTCGAGTGAATGACAACGTCGACCTGACTTTCCAGCACGGCCGGCACGCGGGCCGAGATGACCACGTCCCACGGCGCGTCCTCCGCACCGACCATTTCGCCGAGGTCGCGTCCAGCTTTCGCAGGGTCGCGGTCCACGGCCCCGACGATTTCGAGCGAGGACTTCTGCCGCATCAGGCGCGCGATCGAAGCGCCGATTGGGCCCACTCCAAATTGCACGACGCGAATTTTCTTCTTCACGGCAGTTTTCGGGGTTGCCAAACAGCCTCCTAAGGTAAGGTTTCCTCCGGCGGACTGCAACCGGAATTAGAAAATTCAGAATGGAAAAGAGCGGATGGTAAGGACGAAAACCGGGGCGGCGACGGAAAGCGCCTGGTGTGATCTCCGCACGCTTCGACGCGGCGCTCGGGACGAGCCTGAACAGCCCACGCCAATTTCGCGCAGCATGAGATCTGCAACGCTGGAAAGCTATTAGAAGCGCGAGCGCGTGGTGCGGATGTACTCCCGCAGGGTGGTGACGTTGGGGCCGTAGGAACCCACGCGGCCGGCATCCACGGGCAACCCCAGGCGTTCCGCCTGCTCGATGGTCAGGCCGGCGTCATCGAGTTCGGCGAGGCTATAGCCCTCGGCGGGCACGAGGCGGTTGCGCCGAGACATATCGAGCGGACGTGGTGGGCGGCGCATATTCCCCTGCTTCCCCACGATCTCAAAAAAATCGGCCCAGTCTCGCCGGTTCCACATGATCTCCTCCGTGCGTCTCGTTTTCACCGATTGGATGCACGACAGACGCTTTGGGTAGCACGATTCTTTCCCCTGGCCCTCATTTCGACCCCCGGCGACGGGAGTGGGCCGATTCTACTCTTCCAAGTACGGAAAGTCCCGCCAGAAGGTTTCGTGTTTCCATTCAGTTATCGCACGTTACGCGCCAGCAGCGTGCCGCCCAGCACGGGCTCACGCGATAGGAGAAGGGATAACCGCACCGGTTACACAGAGCCGCCCGACTGCTATACTTTTCTCAGTTCGAAGCGAACAGCGCCTGGGTGCCGGGCCCGACGCTACCGGGCGGATGTGAATGGACTGTGTAAGGCGCGAGAAATCTTGATGAACCATCCCGTGATCGTCGTGCATTACCACGAGCTGTGGCTCAAGGGCCGCAACCGGCGATTTTTCCTGGGGAAACTCTTCACCGCGCTGCGCCAGGCCTTGCAGGGAATTCCAGTCGCACGGATCGAGCAGCCTGGGGACCGGTTTGTCGTCCGGCTGGGCGAGGGGGCGTCGCTCGAGGAAGTGCATCGGCGCATCGAGCGAGTTTTCGGAATCGCCTACTATGCGGTGGCGCGTCCCGTCGAGCGCGATATGGAAGCGCTTTGCCGCATTGCGTGGGAAGAAGTCGAGCCGCTGCGTTTTGCGACGTTCGCCGTGCGCGTGAAGCGCAGCGACAAGACGTTTCCGCATACCACGATGGAAACGGAATCCGCGGTGGGACGCTACCTGCTCGAAAAACTTCGCGCGCAGGGACGCGACGTGCGCGTGCAACTGAAAGACCCTGAGTTGACCTGCCACATCGAGGTCACTCCGGGGCCGCTGCTGGTCTACGCGCGAAAAATTCCCGGTGCGGGAGGCCTCCCGGCCAACACCGCCGGCCGCCTGACCTGCTTGCTCTCGGGCGGATACGATTCCGCCGTGGCCGCCTATCACATGATGAAGCGCGGCGCGCACCTGAGCTTCGTGCACTTTTACGGCACGGGCGCGCGTCCGGGAGAAACTTCATTGCACGTTGCAAGCGGACTGGTGCGGGTGCTGGTACCTTATCAATTTCGCGCGAAGCTCTACCGCGTTCCGTTCGAGGAGATTCAGCGCGAAATCGTGCGCTACGCGCCGGAAGGAGTTCGCCTGCTGCTCTACCGGCGGATGATGCTGCGGATCGCGGAAGTGCTGGCCCGGCGCGATCGTGCGCTGGCGCTCGTTACGGGCGATAGCCTGGGCCAGGTGGCGTCGCAGACGCTTCGGAATCTCGTCGCCGTGGAGGCCGCCGCAGAGATGCCCATCTTCCGCCCGCTGATCGGCACGGACAAGATGGACATCCTGGCCACGGCGCACAAGATCGGGACGTACGACATTTCCTCGGAGCCCTTTCACGATTGCTGCCCCGTGTTTTTGCCGCGCACCCCGGAACTCTCCGCCCGGCCGGAGGAACTGACAGAGGCCGAGGCGAAGCTCGACGTCCCAGCGCTCGTCGCTCAGGGCATCCGAGGCACTACGCTCGAAAAGTTTGCTTACGCGGGCGGGCGCGTGGAAGCGGAAGAGCCGAAGCCCGTCGTGCCTTCCGATAAGCAGCGCACCGCAAGCGCCTGAGTTGGAGCAGCCCGCGTCCAAACACACGTCATGGGCACACGGTTCTCCCTTCGCGGTCTCGGAGGACGGCCGCTCGGTCCGATCAAGATGTAAGAGGGAACTTACCGGTCGCGGTCGCGGCCATAACCGCCGCGGCCACCACCGCCACGTCCGCCGCCATAGCCGCGGCCACCGCCTCCGCGTCCGCCGCCCCCGCCGCCACCTTCACGCTGCGGGCGCGCTTCGTTGACGACCAGCGCACGGCCGAGGAATTCCTTGCCGTTCAGAGCCGCGATGGCTTTTTCAGCCTCGGCGTCGTCGCGGATTTCGGCGAATCCGAAGCCGCGGGGCTGCCCTGTGAAACGATCGCGAAGCAGTGTCAAGGAATCTGGCTGAACGCCGACTTCTGCAAACAACGCCGCTACCTCGTCCTCTGTCGCCTTAAACGAGAGATTGCCCACGTAAAGTTTCTTCACGGTGATTCTCCTTGTGCCCCCTATCTTGCGAGTGGGCACGCCTGCGAGGCTGAAGAGGCAGGATCGAGGCCGCGGACAGTCAGCGATGCGCCGGCCACTCCGGGCTGAAGCGAGCGCTCCAGCAACTCGGCAGCATCTTGCTGCAAGTCCGCCCGGCAGTCAACCTTTGCGGGAACCGGGGCGGCCTGTGTAACTGGGAGGGTATGGGAACGGGGCCCTGCCGCAGCGAAAAAGGTCCGAGGGACAGCGCGAAACGCTAGGTTCGGTAGCTGGCGTTGATGTGAACGTATTCCTGGGTGAAGTCGCAGGTCCAGATCCGCGCCGAGGCGCGGCCCGAGCCG